>DASQQM010000001.1:0-2502 GCA_035643475.1 Anaerolineae bacterium
AGGTAAATATGGCTGAATCAGTTATAAAGTTCGGAACGGACGGCTGGCGCGCGATTATGAACGATACATTTATAATCTCAAACGTGCAAGTAGTTGCTCAGGCCATAGCAGATTATTTAGTAGAAAATGGATTACGTGATAAGGGCATAGTAATAGGTTATGATACCCGCTTTTTTGCCGAGAGATTTGCATCAGAGTGTGCAGCAGTTATGCTGGGTAATAATATCCCCGTGTATATGCCAAGACGAGCGTTGCCAACACCTGTTACCGCCTACTCAATAAAGGTTTATAATACAGCAGGGGCTATTATGCTCACTGCAAGCCATAATCCACCTGAGTACAATGGCATCAAATTTATCCCCGAATATGCGGGTCCGGCAAGCCCGGAAATAACGGGAGAAATCGAGCGCTTAATTAAAGCAAACCTTGAAAGTAATCGTCTATTAAAGGCTCCATTGGAAGGACATGAGCTTTTGCACGAAGCGGAACCCTTCCCCCGCTACACGCAACATATAGCGAACCTTATTGATTTTGATAAATTACGTGAGATCAAGCTAAAGGTAGTTCTTGATCCGATGTTCGGTGCGTCACAGGGCTTGATGGATACGCTGCTCGCAGAGGTCGGGTGTGCGGTTGAGACCATACATAATTATCGAGACCCATTGTTTGGAGGTTCGTATCCCGATCCGAGCGAGAAACACCTCTCTGAGCTAAAAAATGAAGTTATACGGACTAAATCCGATATTGGACTTGCGCTTGATGGTGATGCCGATAGGTTCGGTGCGATTGATTTTAACGGAACGTATATTACAGCAAACCAAGTGCTAAGCCTGGTGGCGGTACACCTTTTAAAGAACCGTGGTATGAGGGGGAGCATTGTAAGGACAATAGCGACAACTCATCTCCTCGATGAAATTGCGCGAGATAATGATACTGAAGTGATCGAGACGCCAGTTGGCTTTAAATATATCGCCCAGGTTATGATGGAGCGACCGGTTGTAGTGGGTGGCGAGGAGAGCGGTGGTTTAAGTATCCAGGGGCATATTCCAGAAAAAGATGGGCTGCTAGCAGATCTACTCCTTGCTGAGCTAGTTGCGTACGAGGAAAGACCGCTCACCGAAATACTTGATGGTATCTACCATAAGTATGGTAGATATTATTCAAAGCGCCTGGATATCCACTATCCGTCCGAGAAAAAAGGTGAGTTGCTAAATAATTTAGTAAATAGACCACCTGCCGCAGTGGCCGAGGATAAGGTTGTAGAAATCCGCTCGGTTGATGGCGTGAAGTATATTTTGGAGAGTGGTGATTGGATACTAGCACGACCATCTGGTACGGAGCCACTTATACGAGTGTACATCGAATCAAAAGATGAGAGACGCTTTCCCAGCCTAGAGGAATATGCCCACCAGATAATGGCATAGGTTAAGGACAAATCCAATGCCTAGCGCATCTACTTTGAATGCCTGACCCTGTTCTCCTATTAGGATGAAGAAGAAATGCGGTTGCTCGATTTATCGAGCGAAAGATACGCCCCACAAATGGGGCACGATGAATACCTTAAGTTGCAAAATTGCTGATGCATGAAGTTCACCTTCTTACCGAATCTCACGCGACTTAGCTCCGCTTAACCTCCGGTTATCGCACTCGTAGTATTTAAATAAAGGTGTTAAGTACGCATATCTCACGCTTGTTTATTAATCAGAGCAGGTTATCGCATATTCTAACTCCCTTAGCAATCATATATACTGATATATTATCACGTTTGGTTGAGGTAGTAATTTGAGGAGAAATTGGCATCTTTCGCTCGTAATCGTCTACGTGGTACTTGGGATTCTCCTGGCAACATCGTTTAGTACGCGACAACAGTATCTTGAAACGCTCAATACACCACGAAAGAAAGACCTCATAAACACCGTGCGCGAGCTTGAGCATGAAAGGGACCGCCTTAAGAAGCAGATCGAGGATGATCGTAAGCAGGTCTCGAAATATGAAAAGATTGCGGCCGAGAGACAAGGTATTCGTGCCTCGTATACTAGGGAGATTGAGAAGACAAGAATGGCGGCAGGCTTGACCCAAACCAAGGGTCCTGGCCTGATTGTAACGCTTGGAGATAGCCCCCAGTACACAAAGGGCGATCAACCGAATAATTATGTAATACACGATTACGATATAAGAACAGTCGTCAACAGCCTCTGGGTGGGTGGCGCAGAGGCAATATCGGTGAATGGGCAGCGGCTGATATCGACGACGTCGATACGCTGTGCCGGCGTAGCTGTGTTGGTTAATTCAACGGTACTGGTACCACCATTTATAATAAAGGCCAAAGGAAACCCTGATAAGATGATGAGTGCATTAAATGCGGATGATAGGACGAGGCAGCTGTTAAATGAAATTGCCGACTATTACGGGCTGTTTAAGAAAATTGAGCAAAAGGACGAGCTGGTGGTACCGGGGTATACTGGAGGTCTGTCCATAGAGAATGCACGAGTCGCTAAAGGG
>DASQQM010000002.1:0-4415 GCA_035643475.1 Anaerolineae bacterium
ATACACCCCTTCGACGCTTACGAGGTTAGCTGACGGGTTCGGGCTGAAGGTACCCTACGGCGAGCTCTTAGCATCACCGATTCACCCCAAAACTGGTTCCCCCGCTTCTCCATGAGAATTCAGCGTTGTTTTTAGTATACCGCTAGAGGTGTTTGGGCGCAAACTGCGCAAGGTTTGATGCCGAGCACATGCGCACTCAACTTCTTAAGTGGGTATGACTGGATAGTTCAGTCGGGATCTTGAAAACTCGAGCTAATGCAGATTCCGAGAGCCATCGTTCCTTAGCTTCTTATGCGCTTACTCATATTGGAATTAGAATAGTAGAGAATGTGGTGGTAGGATTAAGCTTACATAGAACGCCCTTAAAAGTGCTCGCATGGCTAGTATTCGGTGTATATATGGTGTTGTTAGCAAAAATTATAGTATTTAAGAATGTACCGGTATCTATTGCTACCGAGCAGTTTGCCACTTTAGATTTTGCGCAGATTAAGAGACACTTAGCACAGTGTAATTTTGTGCCACTTAAGGGTATAGCCGAATATTTATTCGAAGGAGAAAACATAAGGAAACCACCGAAAACATCGGTGGAAACATCGTTATGTTTAAAATAGCTACAACATCTCCGCGATCTCCCACATTGTGGCACTCTTGTTGCGGACGGCAGCCAAAAGAAGGGTCGTCAGTGAATCTTGATCAAGCTCTGCTCCTGCCCGTTTTGCTGCCTCACGGGCTTCACTTAACAGGCCCTTATCCTTATTTGCTATAAACATGGTCATGTAATCCTCCGGGCCTAGCTCTACCCCCGCCACCTTAGCTGCTCTTTCGGCATCAGTAATCCATCCTTCTCTTACGGCGACTTCCTTAGCGATCATCGCCTCTTCTCTGGTTAATCCTCTACCGCGTTTTTCGGCCAGTTTTTCGGCGAGAATTATGTGGCCACGGAAGACAGACTCAACAATTGCTGTGGTGATCAGGTTTCGCTTAGTCTCATTTTCCGGCAGCAGGTCGATTATATCGAGCATTCTATCGAGCACCTGGTTCTCAATATTAATGTAAAGCATGATGGCCAAATCTTGCGGATTTTTATCATCTAGGCCGATCATTCGCGACGCTCTCTGGTAGAGGCCCAACCTACCGTCCTTTACCGCGTTATTTCTTATCTCCCTGAGTAGTCTCGTTTTGTCATCGCCCTCTGGCAGTTTTATAGTGGCTTCAAACACATCATCAAGTTGCTCCTCCCTGACGAGAGCTTCCGCGAGTAATCTGTAGCCCAATTCCATCCCTTGCCACCTCATTTTAAGAGCATTATATAGCGTATGAATCCAGGAACCGGAACCCAGAGCAGAAAGATTCAAGCGGTCCTCTCTTTACTGTGGCTTTTGAGTCCTGTCCCTGCATTATCCGGTGTGGCATGCACCGCATTACATATCTATTTCTCAAAAGCACGGTGCATAATCCACTGGCATCTACAGCTGATCGATTCTCATAATCGAGCATTGCTCAACCAGAACACTGACGCCATCCGCTTCGGGAAGCGAACATGGTAAATAACAAAATTTTATGGTATAAATAGCCACTAGAGACCGTTGATTTATCTCCTCGAGATTGTTATAAACCAATCTACGCGTATTTCTGCGTGGCAATATTGATAAACTTCCCTGGGCGCATGATAAACGCATTGGGTTAACGAAGTTAGAGATTTTGTCGATCCGTATATGTGTCAGAGGAGGTAGTTAAATAGGATGGGGGGAGTTTGGGTAGGATATTAGCTGGATGTATTTCACTATAACTTGCTGAATTGGAGTTTTCTGATTTGAACAATTGTGTAAGTGCTTTTCCAAGAATTAAAAAACATCCTTTCAAGGTTATCGCTTTTGACTGGGATGGCACTGCTGTTATCAACCGTGCGGTTGATGCCCGACCAGTAACAGAGGTCCTCGAAGACCTCTTGAAATTCGGGGTCTATATCGTAGTAATAACCGGTACAAACTTCGGTAACGTCGATCGGCAGTTCTCTTCCCTTATTACCGGCCCGCATAAGCAGAACCTGTTTATATGTACCGATAGGGGTTCAGAGGTGTATGGTTTCAATGATCGATCAGAGCCCGTCCCACTTTTCAAGCGAGAAGCCACTGATGAAGAAAATGCGCTTTTAAATCGTGTAGCGGAGGCAGTCAAGCACTATATAGAGGACAGATCAAATGTCACCATCGACATCGTCTACAACCGCCTGAACCGGCGAAAAATCGACCTTATCCCCGAGTGGGAAAATCCCCCGAAGTCGCAGATCGGTGAATTGCTAATGGCAACTGAGGAGCGGCTTGAAAAAGGCGGATTTAGTGAGGGGATACGGGGAGCGTATAACCTGGCAGTGCACTATTCGCATGAATTCGGCCTCTTTGATGCCAGGATTACCAGTGATGTGAAACATGTCGAGGTTGGGCTCACCGATAAGTCGGACTCGATTAACTGGGTTATAAATGAGCTATCCAATAAGCGAAATATACCGTTTAGAGATGTTCTGGTCCTCGGCGATGAGTTCGGTCCGATCGCCGGTTTCGAGGGAAGCGATTTTCGCACGTACCTACCCGACGCGCCGGGTGTCACCTATATCTCTGTTGGGAAGGAGCCAAATGGGGTGCCGGAGGGCGTTACCCATATCGGTGGTGGACCAGCATGCTTCCTTCAATTAATGAAAGAGCAGGGTAACCTATACAGAAAGCTCTCCCCAACTGACGATCCGACCTTTGTCCTTGTCGAAGAAGGATACGAGCCGCTGCGGGAGAGGGAGACAGAATCGCTGTTTACGGTCGGCAATGGGTATCTCGGTACTCGCGGCTCACTTGAAGAGCGAATGAATGAATCAGAGCCGGCAACGTTGCTGGCGGGTGTCTATGGCAAGGAAAATGCTGATGCGGTTGAGGAACTCGTAACAATCCCCGACTGGTTGATTACCCGTATCTATGTCGAAGGCATGCAGCTCAGGCTGGATAGGGGAAGAATCCTCGAGCACCGGCGTATCCTTGACATGAAAAAGGGGGTCCTTCGACGTGAGTGGCGGCACCGGGATGAAAAGGGCCGGGTAACATCGGTCAAGTTTCTGCGTTTTGCGTCCCTTGCAAAGCCCCATTTGACGGCATTGCGGGTAACGGTTGTACCCGAGAACTACCGGGGAGAAATCCGCGTGGAGACGGGCATGGAGCGGTGCCGGGTGACTGGCCTACGCGCAAAGCCCGTTGATATGGGCGCGACCGAGGACAATGAAGGCGTATTTGTTACGACGCAAGCTGAATTTACCGATACCGTCATTGCCGAGGCCCAGTTGAGCCGCGTCGCCCCGGGCATGGTAAAACAGGCTTACCGCACTTATACCGATAAGTGCGGGGCATTTGAAGATTGGAGATGGCAGGCTGAAGCAGGCCAAGTGCTAGAGATTGAAAAGTTTGTCAGCATCTACACATCAAGGGATACAGATGATCCCCTGCGGGAAACAAGCGCAAGTGTTGCCAGTTGTGCAGACTGTGGTCTCGACGAACTGCTTCTTGAGCATATAAAAGCATGGGAGCGGCGGTGGAGAGTTGCGGCAATTAAGATCGAGGGTGATTCGGAAGCCCAGCGATGGGCCAATTTTGCCGGTTACCACTTGATAACAGCTGGAAATCCCTTTGATGAGCGGGTTTCTATCAGCGCGAGAACGCTTACCGGCACCATATATAAGGGTCATGTATTCTGGGATGCCGATGTATTTATGCTGCCGTTCTTTATATTCACGCATCCGCCTACGGCTCGGGCGATGCTCATGTATCGCTACCACACCCTGCCTGGTGCTCGCAAAGAGGCACAGGACCTCAGCCTCCGGGGAGCTCTTTATCCCTGGGAAGCGACGGCTGCGGGTAGGGAGATGACACCCGAATACGTATTCGGGCCGACGGGGGAGGTTATCCTCATCCTCTCCGGCAAGATGGAGCAGCATATAAATGCCGACGTTGCCCATGGAGTATGGTTATACTGGATTGCGACGTTAGATGAAGAGTTCTTCGTTCAAGCAGGAGCGGAGATCTTGATCGAGACCGCCCGCTTCTGGGCAAGTCGTGCTGAGAAAAGGGATGGTATCTACCACATCTATAGCATAGAGGGACCGGATGAGTACCACGAGATCGTAAACGATAGCATCTTTACCAACATGATGGCAGTCTGGAATATCCGGCGAGCGATGGATGCGGTCAACTATCTCAAGACATTCCACTCGGAGGAGTGGCTGAAGCTTAAGAATAGAATTGAACTCGATGACAAAGAGCTGGACGAGTGGGACGACGTTGCGACCAACATGTACTTGGATGGATATAAGGGTGGGAGCGATAACGCCAACAGCGCTAATAATAACCTTATCGAGCAATTCGATGGGTTCTTCTCGT
>DASQQM010000003.1:0-15383 GCA_035643475.1 Anaerolineae bacterium
CAAAGGCACTCTACGACTTGGGGATGCTATGACACGACCGGGTGACCGCCCAGAAGGTGACCCAAAAGGAAGGGAGTACCGTGAAGTACTCCGGCGTATTGAGTGTGTCACTGGCGAAGTCGAGGTAGAGATCGAGTGTGCGCCACGTTTTGATTATGGTCGTTTACTACCTAAACTCGCGCAATATGAAAACATTGTGCACTTTCTCGGCATGGGTAAGGGTCGGGTTCCCGTAATGAGGTTGCTATCCCCAAGGGGAACATTAGAATCGGCAGGGGATAGGGCGACCGCGCGTTTTTATCTAAAAGGCGGTGAAGTTGCGTGGGTATCGCTTTACCTTGAGCCATATGATGGACCATCGATGGATAAGTTTACCAACGATAGCGCTAAAGCTGCCTGGCAGGAAGCATGCAGATACTGGGAGAAATGGGTCACCCGGGGGAATTTCCCGTCTGAGCACCGTGATATTATGGTGCGATCAGCCCTGATTACCAAGCTCCTGAGTTATGCCGAGACCGGTGCATCGGTGGCTGCACCGACGACGTCGCTCCCCGAGATAATCGAGGGAAGAAGAAACTATGATTATCGCTATGCTTGGGTCCGCGACGGGTCCTTGGGCCTGGCTGTACTTTCCATCCTTGGTTATCTGGATGAAGCAAAGCAGATGATGTCATGGCTATCCGGGCTTGGATCCGATGCCGAGGCGCCCCTTCAAGTTGTCTACTCGGTGCGGGGCGACCGCAGGCTTGAGCAGTTTGAAGTTGCAAATCTGCGTGGTTATCGGGATACCGAACCTGTCCGGATTGGCAATCATGCATGGAATCAGATGCAGCCAGATGAGTTTGGGATTTTCTTAGATTGCGTCTGGATCTACCAGCAGCAGGGAGGAGAGATGCTCCCGCAGTTTTGGGACCTCATTGAGCGTGTTGCCGACTTTGTGCATGATCACTGGCAAGAGCCGAACAACGGGATCTGGGAGAATATTGAGAAAAAGCATTTCGTCTCGTCTTTGATTCTGTGCTGGGCAGCGCTTGACCGTGCTGCCCGCATAGCGCGAAGGCGTGATGGCTGGGAGGCAAAGGAAAAAAAATGGCGGGGACGGGCTAGGGAAATCAAGGCATACACTTTAAAATATGGTTTTGACAAAGCAATCGGCTCATTTACTTATACGACACAGGATAAACGGCTTGATGCTTCTGCATTAACAGCCATAACGTATGGCATGATTCCTACGGATGATCCAAGAAGTCGCTCTACAATACGGCGTATCCGTGAGCGACTCTCACGCGGCGACATGTTACTGCGACACTTTTTAGCAGAAGAAGCTGACTATGTAAGTAAGGGTCTGCCAGCAGCAGGATGGGTGCCGGTTGAGAAAAGAGACAACGTCTTTCATCCCTGCACGCTTTGGCTGGCGCAGGCATATGCCCTGGTTGGCGATATAGGCACTGCAGAATCGATACTGAACTGGGTATGGGAGCATGCCGGACCGCTTGGTCTTCTCTCGGAGGAGTATGCTCCCGATATCGGCGAAGCCCGTGGAAACTATCCACTCATCTTCTCACATATGGAGCTATTTAAGGCGGTTTACTACATTATTACAGCCAAGAAACGGTTTGAGCGTAAGCAGGCAGAGTAGGTTATTGATTATGTCTCAGGAAAAGGCAAGAGATATAGAAGAGGTATATGTCACTGCTATTTACGGGGCCGGAGTTTCTCTTGGCATATTTGTTATGGCGACAGCGTCATTTCTTGCCTTTATTTTAGCGTTTTTCAGATTAATCGGGGTTTTATTTTTTATGTTCGACATTAAACTTGGCCCTGTACTTAGATTTCTTGCTACCTTAGATATTGTAGAGAAACCTATAATCTTAATGCTCGTGGATATAGTTGATGCCGCCCTTGTTGGGGCAATACTACTCGTTCTTACGTTTGGTTTAAAATCCGTTTTTACAGGTAAACGATACAGGGGGATGTCTTTCGGTATTAAAGACATTAATGAGTTGAAAGAATACCTGGTTGGTCTGATTATCACTCTACTTGGAACTAGTTTTTTAGAACGAGCGTTGCCAGCAAGACCAAGTTCTGGCATATTTAGCGCTGGTATAGGTATCGCAACAGTTGTCGTCGCTCTTGGTGTCTATGACTATATATTGAAACGGCATGGAAGGCCCAAAAGCAATAATGAGTCAAACCAATAGTTAAGCTACTATATTATGCCCATCCTCGATGTCTTTCAAGGCCCAACGAATACAATCCGTAAAATCGAGACGATGGCAACAACATAAAGGACTACACTGAGCCACCTGCGAAATGGTTCCTTCTCGACCCTGTTTGAAACAATCGACCCAAGTTTCGCTCCGACAAGCACTCCTAGAACGGAGTAAACGATGAGTGCTACATAAGGAGCTATTGTCCCAAGACCAGATCCAAGAAGCAAAAAAATTATTTGTGCGGTTGTCGCAACGATTGCTGAAATTGCTACTACGAGTACTGATGTTCCGGCGGTTATAGGAGGCGACCGCTTAAGTCGTGAAAAAAAGCTATACTCGTTGGATTCTCCCAGACCTGTTGAGATAAACCCAAGAAGCAATCCCCCGAACGCAGCAATGAGCATGCTAATGAAGTCAAATTGCCTAGGCTCTCCATCGCCGCCTCCCCGAAGAAGGAGAAACTGTGTGGCTATGATCATCAGCGCTAGTATGAAAATAACTTCTCCGACTGTTGGATTTATTACACGATTGAGCACTACACCCACTACGACGGAAGGAAGTGCAACGAACAAGGTCTTCCAAGCCAAAGGAAAGTCTATCTGTTTCATGCGCCGGTAATTGTAGAAGCCCGCCGCAAAGCCAAATATTTCTATGAAAATACCAATTACAATTGCACTTCTAACCGGAATCTTAAGGACAAGGAGAAAGAAGGGAACAAAAAAGGTTGCTCCCCCAATACCAGCACTCATAGCTATGGTGGCTATAACTATGCCAACAAAGAACATATACCAAAATGAAAAAAACGACATTTAAGATATCGCACCTTAAAGCAGTAGTCGGAATATCAACTACCCTTGTTCCCTAGGACTAAACATTCTGCAGGATAGTTCAAACAATATAGCCACGAGCCAAATTGGTTCGCCTCAACACCGTTAAAAATATTACCTGAGGGAATAACTTCTTGGCTCAAATCTATTAGAGAGGAGGATTCTTATGGCAAGAAATAAAGTGCGAATTGGCATAAACGGTTATGGCGTAATAGACAAACGAGTAGCCGATGCGGTAGCCAAACAAGATGATATGGAGCTTGCGGGAGTTTCCGGCATTAGCCATGACTACCGCATCCGTGTAGCCGCCGAGAGAGGATATCCTATCTATGTGTCCACACCTGAGACGCGGTTCTTGATGGAAGAGTCCAATATTCCGGTAGTCGGCACCATAGACGATTTGCTCAAGCAGGTGGATGTTATAAGAGAACTAAGCTCGTCTGATATTGTTCAAATTTTATGGGCATAATTTGCCTTAAAAATGTAGCGGGCCTAAGGCGACTAGGGTGTGAAAGAGGGCGTATCTCGCTTTACTCTCGAGATGCGAGACTTAGGAATGAGGTGTGAGAGGTGGATACAAATAGCAGGGCGGTTGCAATTGGCGTAGATGTCGGCGGAACGAAAATCGCTGGCGCTATCGTGGATACAAAAGGGCAGATATATTCCCCACTGCGAATCGAAACTCCGCGGGCTACAGCAGATGATGTGATTGCTGCGCTAGAGCGTACAATAGAGCGCCTCTTAGAAGCTATCCCTGAGACCAGTGAGGTGATCGGCATAGGACTTGCGGTTGCCGGTACCGTTAACTGGAAGGAAGGCATGATTATCCAATCACCTAACCTCCCCTTTAGCAATATCAAGCTTCGAGGTATCATCGAGTCAAAACTCGGCCTCACAACGTTCATGGATAATGATGCGAATCTGGCGACCTTAGCCGAGAAGCATTATGGAGTTGCACAATCGGCCCAAGATTTTGTTGGGCTTACCCTTGGAACAGGCATCGGTTCCGGCATTGTTTATAATGGCTGTCTCTACCGGGGGGCAACGGGTGCCGCTGCTGAAATTGGTCACATGGTCATCGAGGCCACGGGGCCTCAGGATAGCTGCGGCTCGTATGGATGCCTCGAGGTAATGGCCTCGGGAAGAACTCTAGTTCGCTTGGCCAAAGATGCGGCGGAGAGCGACAAGGAGAGCCTCCTTCTAAAGCTTGCTCAGGGGGATCCCCAAAATATCACCGGACCGATGATTACCGAGGCGGCCCATCAGGGGGATAAATCGGCGCTCCAGGTCTTCAGCGAGACCGGGTTCTGGCTGGGGATTGGCATCAACAACGTTGTAAATATATTTAACCCAGAGCTCGTCATCATTGGCGGGGGCATGGCAGAGGCCGGTGAGCTTATTCTTGCGCCCGCCCGAAAGGTGGTGGCCGAGCGCGCGCTTCACCCAAATAAAGATGTAGCCAAGATAGTACTGGCGGACCTCGGAAACCAAGCTGGGGTTATGGGCGCCGCCGCTCTTGTATTTAGTGAGCTTAAGTAGTTCATGGTTTCAATCGGCAATCTTCCGATTAAATTCGATTATTGAGAAATGTACTATTGTCTGTGCCTGCCAAACTCGTATCGTAAGGCAGAGATAAGCCGCGCAGATAGTGAGTCCAATTGCCTCGAGCGATAGCGCATTGCAAGTGCCATATAGATTACTGGAATCGGTACGTCATAATCGATGGAGGTCTCAACAGTCCACTCCCCAGTTTCGCCACCGCCAACTGAGGCTGATACGCTCTCAAGTTTAGGATCTTTCTGAAGCGCCCTCTCGGCTAGTTCTAAAATCCACGAGCGAATTACTCCCCCGTTAATCCATGCCTTTATTGCAGGAATAATATCGATCTCAAAAGGTGCTTTAGATAGGAGTTCAAAGCCTTCACCATAAGCTTCAAGCATGGCATATTCTATACCGTTGTGAACCATCTTAGTAAAATGGCCCGCTCCGCTTGGGCCGACATAGGAGAAGCCGCCCGGTGCCGCTAAAGCCTCAAATAATGGGATAAGTTGCTCAAACACCCCTTTTTCTCCTCCAATAGTCAATGAAGCACCACGTCGTGCTCCTTCGATACCACCGCTTGTGCCGACGTCTAAGAATTGAATTCCTGTTCGCTCGAACAGTTTACTAGCCCTACGAATCGAATCCTCGAAAAACGAATTTCCGCCATCAACTATAATGTCATCTTTCGCTAAACACCGGGCTACCCCATCTATAACATCATCTACTGCCGGACCGGCGGGGATCATGAGCCAGACTACTCTTGGTGGTTCAAGGAAACTTCCAAGTGCCCTTAGCGAAGGAGAGCCGATAGCACCAATAGCGGTTAGACTCTCAATCTGCTCAGCTTTTTGATCATAAACGACTACATCGTGGCCCTTCTCAAGAAGGTTTTGAACCATGTTTGAGCCCATCCTGCCCAATCCAACAAAACCGATCTTCATAAGAACTCCTTTACAGTTAATCCTTGAGAGCCATGGTTACCTCGCTTTAATTTTTATAACCATTTCATGCTTAAAAAGAACAGGAACAGATAGAAATAATCTTATAGAACAGGCAGTAGTTCACAAAAAATTCATTCTATCGTTTAAACCTCGCCAGTTTCGAAAATATATGTCCTTAACGATAAGGGAGGGCAGAATGATTTATTTAGGAGCCGACCACGGTGGCTATGAATTAAAAGAAGAGATAAAGCGCCATCTTAAGAATGAGGGTATCGATTTTGAGGACTTAGGAACGTATTCAAAAAAATCGGTTGATTATCCAGATTATGCATTTGCCGTTGCAGACAGAGTGGCCAATGGCGATCCCAGCGATTTTGGTGTCTTAGTTTGTACAACTGCAACGGGAACGTGTATTGCAGCTAACAAGGTTAGAGGGATAAGAGGGGCAGTCGGCTATAGCGAAGAGGTAATCCAGAGAGCAAGGAATGACACCGATGCCAACGTCCTTTGCCTCGGTGGCGGGGCCATGGAGCATAGTGAGGCGATTAAGGGGGTAGATATCTTTATCAGGACCCCATTCTCGTATGCGGAGCGCCATGTAAGAAGGATCAACAAGATAAAGGCGCGTGAAGAGTTAGAATTAGGCGAAGCGAAAAAGGGGGCGGCGTGAGGCTGGTTCCGGCGATACTCACCGACAGCATCGATGAGTACCGGCATAAATTAGCTTTGGCCGAATCGTTTACCGATTATGCCCAGGTGGACTTCATGGATGGCCTGTTTGTCCCATCTGTGAGCGTCCCGTCCAGTGAAGTTGCCGGGGTTAGGACGAGTCTCACCTTGGAGGCCCATCTTATGGTACAGGATCCAATCTCGTACTTAAATCCGCTTGGGGATTCTGAGTTTGTGAAGGCATTCTTCCACTTTGAAGCGGTCCCCAACCATCTCGAAGTAATCAATCGCATAAAAGATTTGCAGATGAAAGTTGGGTTAGCGGTAAATCCCGGTACAGAAATCGATGAGTTTTCAGGGCCGTTGAAAGATTTGGATTCAGTCCTCTTTCTTACGGTTGACCCCGGTTTTTACGGCTCTCCATTCCAGCCGGGTGTTCTTGAAAAATTCAAGAGGTTCAGGCGGGCATATCCTGAAATAGAGGCTGGGATAGATGGCGGCGTCAAGCTTGGGAACCTTAGTGCGGTGATCGCTGCCGGGCCGGATTTTATCTGCGTCGGAAGCGCGATCTTCCATGCATCGGATCCGGAGTACGCTTTTGAGCAGTTTCAAGCGCGAATTAAAGCTGCTGGTGAAGCGGCAGCCTGAAGCACTATTATTGAGGAGGTGAACGTATTGGCGATATCCGATCTTGAAGTTCTGGAACTTGAAGCGATTGCCAACACTCTCCGCCAGGATATTATACGAATGCTCGTCTCAGTGGGAAGCGGTCATGCCGGAGGGCCATTAGGAATGGCCGAGGTCTTCGCCGCGCTTTATTTTCATGTTATGAAGCACGATCCGAAAAACCCCTTCTGGGATGAGCGCGACAGGCTTATTCTCTCGAACGGTCATATCTGTGCCGTGCGCTATGCGGCGATGGCCCGCTCTGGATACTTCCCCGTTGAAGAACTCCTGACCTATAGAAAGATAAATTCGAGGTTGCAGGGTCACCCGCATAACCTTTCTCTGCCGGGGCTTGAAAATACGGGAGGGCCTCTCGGGCAGGGACTTTCACAGGCTGTCGGTAGATGTATTGCCGGGCGGTTGGATGGCAAAAAGTATCGTGTGTTCTGCAGTATGAGTGATGGCGAGCATGACGAGGGTCAGACCTGGGAAGCCTTGATGGTTGCAGGCAATCGTAAATTGCGAAATTTAACAACGTTGATGGACAGGAACAATATTCAAATAGACGGGCATACGGAGGATATATTTCCGCTCGAGCCCCTAAAAGAAAAATACGATGCGATTAAGTGGCATGTAATCGAAATCGATGGGCATAACGTACGCCAGATAATAGAGGCATGCGACGAGGCGAAAGCCATTTATGAGAAGCCGACCGCGATCATTTGCCACACCATCCCGGGCAAGGGCGTCGATTACATGGAGAATAACTACGAGTGGCACGGGAAGGCGCCGACGAAGGAGCAGGGGGATATAGCGCTCGAGCAATTAAAAGCGGAAGGCGAGCGGATACAGAAGGAGATAGCAAAATTAAAAGAGGTGGCTTAGCGAAGCGTAGCTTCGCTAGAGGGTAGAAAATAGAAAGTAGAGATCTCTACTTTCTATTTTCTACCCTTGATGGGAGGAAGGGCGTTAGCCCGCAAGGGGGATTATTCCTGGGGGAAGTATTCCCCTAGGTCGTCCATAAAAGGGGTGGTGCTGGCGGGGAAACGTGAGTTTCTCCGACCAGGGAGGCCCGTGATAGGCCGACGGGTAGGGAGAGGGTGAATACCCTCATCTTATACCCACATGCTGATGGCTGACAGCTGACAGCTGATTGCTATCAGCATGCGTGATGGAGTACTCGCTGAAGGGGGGTTTTAATAATTATTAACCGTGATGCGCATCTAGTGGAATCATTATTTAGTAAGGATATAAAGAAGGTGGCAACCCGGGATGGCTACGGCGAAGCGGTCATAGAACTTGGCGAGGCTGATCCAAATGTTGTGGTATTGAGCGGTGATCTAACGGAGTCGACCAGGACGCTCAAATTCTCGAAAAAGTTTCCTGAGCGCTATATTGAGTCTGGAGTTGCCGAACAAAATATGGCGGGTATGGCGGCAGGACTCGCTTTTGAAGGGAAGATACCATTTGTCAGCTCATTTGCCGTCTTTTCTCCGGGCAGGAATTGGGATCAGATACGGGTGAGCATCTGCTATAGCAAGGCAAATGTTAAGATAGCCGGATCGCATACAGGGCTTATAACCGGGGGAGATGGCGCCACCCACCAGGCACTCGAGGATATCGCCATGACCAGGTGCCTACCCAACATGGTGGTCCTTGCCCCCTGTGATTCGATCGAGACCAAAAAGGCCACCATTGCTGCGGCCAAGCACCAGGGTCCGGTCTATATCCGCTTTGCCCGGGAAAAAACCCCGGTTTTCACGACGGAAGAGACCCCCTTTAACATAGGAAAGGCGCTTGTGCTGCGAGATGGCGAAGACGCTTCTATTATCGCCTGCGGCACTATGGTCTATCCCGCACTTCAAGCCTCTGAGGAGCTCTCAAAAGAGGGATACTCGGTGCGGGTCGTAGACAACCCGTCCATTAAACCGATCGACGTGGACACCATCGTTGCCTGCGCTAGAGATACCGGGGCTATAGTAACGGCTGAGGAGCACCAGATCTATGGGGGTCTGGGAGGCGCGGTAGCCGAGGTTTTAACGACGAACCTCCCCGCTCCCCAGGAGATAGTGGGTGTCATGGACACCTTTGGGGAGTCCGGTGAGTCTGATGAACTCTGGCAGAAATACGGGCTTACGGTTGAACATATTGTACGTGCTGTAAAAAAGGCTATTGAGAGGAAGGCAGGGGGCTTTGAGGTAAGAAAGGTAGTCTAACTCACCCACGGGTTTTATTGATTGGGGGATAGAGATGGCAAAGACCAGAGCATACGAGCTAAAAAGGTACGGCCAGAGTCTCTGGCTTGATTTCATTGAGCGCGGGCTTATCACATCGGGTGAGCTAAAGCAGATGGTCGAAGACGATGGCCTCTCGGGACTCACATCGAACCCGACCATCTTCAAAGAGGCCTTAAGCGGCGGCACGGAGTACGACCAGTCCTGCCGCGTTTTATTTCAACAGGGGCGGTCGAACCCCGAGATATACGACATCCTGACAAGGGAAGATATCCAGATGGCCGCCGATGTGTTGCACCCGGTCTATGATGCAACTGGCGGTGATGATGGCTACGCTTGCATCGAGGTTCTTGCAAGCTATGCCTACGATGTCGAGATGACCATCAGAGAGGTGAACCGGGTTGCTACCCAGACGGCGCGCGACAACGTTCTGGTGAAGGTTCCCGGAACCCCAGAGGGGGTCCACGCATTCAGAGACCTTATCGCAAGCGGCAAGAAGATCAACGTTACCCTCCTGTTCTCCCCGGAGCAGTATGAAAGGATAGCAAACGCATACATCGAGGGACTTGAGGAGTTAGATAAAAAGGGCGGGGACTTGAGGCAAGTGGCATCGGTGGCGAGCCTTTTCTTAAGCCGGATCGATACTAAGGTTGACAAGCAGATCGATAAGATGAGAGAGACCGCCAGCGAAACCGAGCGCAGTGAGCTGGATACGTTGAGGGGCACGGCAGCGACCTCAACGGCAAAAGTTACCTACCAGAAGTTCAAGGAGATATTCGGCGCAGAGCGATTCCAGAGGCTGAAAGAGAAAGGGGCGCGCGTTCAGCGCCCTCTCTGGGCGAGCATGAGCACCAAAGACCCGGCTTACTCGGATGTAAAGTACGTTGAGGCATTAATAGGTCCGGATACGGTTGTAACAGTGCCAAAGAAGACGCTGGCGGCGATGAGGGACCATCTTGTTGTAAGACCGACCCTTGAAGAGGGAGCTGAGGAGGCACAAAGCAACCTAAAGAGAATTAAAGAAGTTGGCATAGATCTTGAAGGCAGTTATGAAGACCTGCAAAAAGAGGGCGTAGAGCTGTTTGATACATCGTACAATGAGCTGCTTAGTGCGCTCGATGAAAAGCGGGTGCAATTACTCGCTGCATGATTGCCACAAGGTCTTGTGCAATCCTATAATGGTCGAATTATCTCGGCCCTTTGACAGGGGGTGATGATAATCTTAGCTGTAGGACTTATAAGGGGAAAAGAAGGCATACAATCATTTGAGCTTCCTAAACCAAAGATTCAATCCCCAACCGACGTGCTTGTACGAGTTATCGAGGTGGGCATTAACGGCACGGACTATTCTATCGTCCAGGAAAATGAGTTCGATATGCCACCTGGCGAAGACACGATGACCCTCGGCCATGAAACTGTAGGGATGGTTGAAGAAATTGGGCCGGAAGTGGGAACCCTTAAGGAAGGAGATCTGGTGGTTCCTACCGTCCGAAGAGGCTGTGGGCTGTGCGCTCCCTGCCTCCACGGCAGAAGCGATATGTGCCAGACCGGTCTTTATACTGAGCGGGGGATACATAAGAGGCACGGTTACTTTACCGAGTACTTCGTGGATGATGAGGAGTACATCGTTAAGGTTCCTGAGGGCGTCGAGCCTCTTGCGGTGTTGACCGAGCCGTTAAGTATAGCCGAAAAAGCGATAAGTGAGATAAAGTATATCCAGGCGCCCGCATTCTGGTCATGCTCACATCCAGACCACAGCATGGAGTCCGAGGGCTGGGGAAACTGCAAGGTGGGCTTGGTTGTCGGCGCAGGTCCGCTCGGGTTTTTATCAACAGGTGTTTTACGGTTAAACGGCATACATACGTATGTTGCAGAGATAGTATCCGAAGATACGCCCAAAGTCCAGCTCGTAAAGGAATTCAGAGCACACTACGTAAACGTCAAGGATAGAGGCGCTGACGATGTTATCCGGGAGACCGGCAACCTGGATATAATTATCGAGGCAAGCGGAGCATCCGAGCTTGCGCTCAATCTTACAGTGGGGCTGGCGAGAAATGGTATCTGTGTTCTTACCGGTATCCCCAGAGGTAGAAGGGAGGTCTGCCTGGACGGGAATCTCATGGCAAGGACGCTCGTCAAGGAAAATCAGGTCGTAATGGGAAGCGTTAATTCAAGTCGGCAGCATTTCATACTTGCCCTTGATGACCTGCGTTCGTTACGCGAGAATTATGGACCGACTATGCAGAAGGTGATTTCACATAGATATCCATTAGCCGATTTTAAAAGAGTATTTGAGCACCGAGAGCCCGGTGAGATAAAGAGCGTATTTGAAGTATCTGAGATGGGGGCGATTCGTGAGGCAGCGTAAAATATGTTCTAATAGGAAACTCTCGTAGAATTATTCGTACCGTTGTCGACTAAATAAGTTGGAGGGGGCCAGTATGGACTACGATCTTTTGATAATTGGAACGGGAAGCGCCGGTGCCGGTGCCGCGGTAAAGGGAGTTGATATGGGAGCCAAAGTGGCGGTAGCTGAGAAGGGTAAAATTGGGGGCACTTGACCTAACTTTGGATGTATACCCAGCAAGGCTTTGCTGGCTTCGGCGGCGGCCTTCCGCACACTAAAAAGAGCGGCTGAGTTCGGTTTATCAGCCGATAGGATAGGCTTTGATTTTTCAAAGGTTATCGACCGAAAAGATTGGATAGTGTCCCAAATAACTGGACCCAGATTAAGGGCGTACTTAGAAAAGCAGGGTATTGATATCATCGACGGCAACGCGCGCTTTATATCTAAAAATGAGGTCGAGGTCGATGGGAAGAGTATTTCTTTCGACAAAGCAATTATCGCAACTGGATCGACTCCTTTTGTGCCGCCCGTAGAGGGGTTAGATGATGTAGGCTATATAACCAGTGATGAAGCGATTAACATGCGCAACTTGCCTGAATCAATTATTGTAGTCGGCGGCTCAGCGGTCGGGCTTGAATTTAGCGTTGTCTATGAATCCTTCGAGTCAAAAGTAACCATCGTTGAGGCCGCTCCAAGGATTGCTTTTAGAGAGGATGCCGAAGTATCAAATGCGCTTCACAATTACATGAGCAGCAGGGGAGTTACGATTTACACGAGCGCACAGGTAAAGCGAGCTTTCAGGGATAATCATGAGAAAGCTTTGATCATTGAGACCCCTGAAGGTGAAGTTACGCTAAAAGCAAGAGAGTTATTTATTGCAACCGGAAGACGGGCAGTAACCGATGGTCTCAACCTGGAAGAGATCGGGATAAGAACAGGCAAAAAAGGAATTGAGGTTAACAAATATCTTCAGACAAGCGTTGATACTATCTATGCGGCAGGTGACGTCATCCCGGGGTACCAGCTAGCCCAGGCGGCGGCTTATGAAGGCGATCTCGCAGCCCTTAATGCCCTAAGTGATGAGAAAGTTGAGGTTGATTTTAGGGTCATACCAAGAGCTACATGGAGCTATCCAGAAATGGCAAGCGTCGGGATAACAGAAGAAGAAGCAAAAGAAAAAAATATACACTATATTACTTACAAGTTTCCTTTTGCTGGCCTTGCAAGAGCTTTTGCTGATGGAGAGCGGCTAGGGTTTGTAAAGGTAATTGCTGATTTAGACAGCAATGAGGTGATCGGTTTTCACATAATTGGACACCAGGCCGACGAGATGCTTCATGAAGGAATTATAGCCATGCAATCAAGAATTACGGTGGCTGAGCTTGCACAAGCAATCCACTTAGAACTAACTATGTCTGAGGGTGTAGGCGATGCTTTTATCGACCTCAATGAGGTAATTAAGAGTATGAAGCGCGAGGCAGCGTAAAAATGCAACATAAGCATTTCAAGCGGATACACGACGTAACGGTAACCATACGGCCATCAATGCCGACGTGGCCCGGTGACCCCGGTTTTGAGCGATCGCTTCACCACTCGATTGCAGGAGGGGCCTCGTCTGATGTATCTGTAATCACGATGGGGAGCCATACTGGGACGCACATCGATGCACCAGCCCACTTTCTGCCTGGCGCTCCTTCTGTGGATGAGTTGCCGCTCGATGTGCTCGTCGGTGAGGCGGTGGTTTTTGAACTTGACGTTGAGGACCGCATTACACGGGCTGACCTTGAAGAGCTTGAGTTAGCCGGCAACACCCGGGTTTTGTTTAAAACGCGAAACTCATCGCTCTGGGAGCGGGATGAGTTCACCCCTGATTTCGTCTACCTTGCATCCGAGGCAGCCGAATACCTCGTTAATGCGGGGGTAAAGCTCACTGGGATAGATTATCTCTCAGTAGGTAGGTATGATGGGGGAGGCAGGGTACACCGTACATTACTTGAACACGGCGTTGTTGTCGTCGAGGGCTTAAATCTGTCAAAGGTAGAACCCGGAAATTATGAGATCCTATGCCTGCCCTTGAAAATCCTCGGTGCCGATGGCGCCCCTGCTAGGGTGTTATTAAGAGAGATGTAATCCAACGCACGCTTGCGGTTATGCCTAGAAGACTCATCCGAAAACTTTCGGAGTCTTAAGCGTGCTTGCTGCGAAAGGCAAACCGCGCCGTCAAATTTAAAATTATAATGAGTACGATAAGAACGAGAGCGCCGGCCCATGCCTTGCTATGAAACTCCTTGTAGGGAGATGTGGCGTAGAGGTAGATTTGCATCGGAAGGGCCGCTATGGGCTCATTAATCGATTTGGACCAGTAATTGTTACCGAATGCTGTAAATAGCAGAGGCGCCGTTTCACCGGCGACGCGCGCCACTCCGAGCATAATGCCGGTCATGATCCCCTTTGCCGCTGCTGGCAGGACGATCTGCAAAACCGTCCGCCACTTTGGAAAGCCGAGGGCGTAGGCCGCTTCACGCAGGCTGTACGGGACCAGGTTGAGCATTTCTTCGGTTGCACGAATTATAGTTGGAACCATAATAATCGCCAGGGAGACTCCGGCTGCGATGGCGGAAAAATGCCCCATTGTTAGCACCAGGGATGAGTAGACGACAAGCCCGACAATGATGGATGGAATTCCCATCAAAACATCAGTTGTGAAACGGACGGCATTTGCAAACCAGCTGTGGCGATCGTACTCGCTGAGGTAGACGGCGGAAAGAATCCCAATCGGAATTCCGATGGTACTTGAGATGAGGATAAGGATCAAAGTGCCGACTATTGCGTTGGCCATTCCACCTCCGGTCGCACCGAGCGGCTTGGGCAACTCGGTAAAGAAACTCAAGCTAAGTGAAGTGGCCCCTTGTACAGTTACATATCCCAGTATTGCAAAAAGTGGGATCATGGCTACAATCGCTGCTATTACCAGCAACACCGACATAACCTGGTTTTTATATCTACGTCTGGTATAGTTCATGCTACGTGCCCTCCCTTTGTGCCTCTAGCCACCGACCAAACAAGGATCCTAGCCAGTACGTTGACCATCAACGAGATACCGAACAATATGAGGCCGATCTCCATGAGTGCGTTCTTGTGAATAGATAGAGCCTCCGGGAACTCGTTGGCGATCACACTGGCCAAGGAGTTTGCTGGTGCAAAAAGCGAGGCAACGATCTGCGCACGGTTGCCGATCACCATCGTTATCGCCATCGTTTCGCCCAGGGCGCGCCCTAACCCGAGCATTACGCCACCTATAATACCCGACTTAGCATAGGGGATTACCGCCATCTTAACCATCTCCCACCTGGTGGCCCCCAGGGCCAACGCTGCCTCGCGTTGGGTATTCGGTACGACCGCCATCACATCCCTTGAGATAGCGGTGATCGTGGGCAAGATCATCACTGCCAGGATGAGACCACCGGCCAGCATACCAACCCCCAGCGGCGGTCCTTGAAACAGGGGCAGGAAACCGAAGCTTCGATTTAACCACGGTTCGATGGTGGACTGTAACCACGGTGCAAGTACAAAAATTCCCCACAGGCCGTAAACGACGCTGGGGATTGCGGCTAAAAGTTCTGCAAAGAATGAAACGGTGGTTTTAATTGCAGACGGTGCCATCTCATTTAAGAAAACAGCCAGTCCCAAGCCGGTCGGTACTGCTAGTATCAGAGCTAAGAGCGATGTAACGAGCGTTCCATATATAAACGGTAAAGCCCCAAGCTTTATATTTACTGTATCCCATGTTGTGCCGGTAACGAAAGACCAGCCGAATTTCGCCAGAGATGGCTGGGATGCAACCATCATTTGCCAGGCGATAAATACCATAATCATTAAAACCAGCATTGCCATTGCAATGGTCAACACTTTAAGCGTATGGTCCCCAATCGAGAGTCGGGTTC
>DASQQM010000004.1:0-2056 GCA_035643475.1 Anaerolineae bacterium
CTTGCCCTCGTTTTTACTAGCTATTACGAGCTCTAACATTTACCGATAAACCCTCTCCTATAACCTGGCGCTGAACTAAAACGAGCTCTGATATACCCTTTTCAGCCAGATCGAGCAGTTCATTCAACCCAGATCTCTCAAACGGACGCGATTCGGCCGTCCCCTGTACCTCGACGAACTTATTCGATCCGGTCATGACGACATTCATGTCTACCTGAGCCCTGCAATCTTCCTCATAGCAGAGGTCAAGTATCGGCACGTCGTCAACAATCCCGACGCTCACTCCGGCTACAAACTCGGAAAGCGGCATTTCAGGTATCTTCTCATGCTCTATAAGCCACCTAAGGGCATCGTAGAGCGCGATAAATGATCCCGTGATCGAAGCGGTGCGCGTTCCACCATCCGCCTGTATAACGTCACAATCGATCCATATGGTAAGCTCTGGAAGGGCTTTAAGATCCACTACAGAGCGCAATGAGCGCCCTATAAGCCGTTGTATCTCATGGGTGCGCCCGCCGACACGACCCTGGCTCGCTTCCCGCATCATTCTGATGCCAGTCGACCTCGGAAGCATCCCATATTCAGCAGTTATCCAGCCCCGTCCTGCTCCACGTAACCAGTTTGGAACTCTATCTTCAATGGTAGCAGTGCACACGACCCTCGTATCACCCATCTCGATAAGGACCGAGCCCTCAGCATGCGGAATGTAGTTCCGCTCGATTCGTACCTGCCTGATCTCGTCGGGCGCTCTTCCATCAACGCGTTGCATTATCTTTCTCCTTTTGCGTAGTTAGAACCAAGTTTATCACGTTTGGTTATGGGATGCTTGTATTACTGGGTAGAAACTCATAGGATTACCTATCACTATCCAGGAATATCTGCATATTATCCTCCGCCATGATGATCGGTCCATCGTAGTGCTCCGCCGCCATACGTAATGATTCAACAGGCTCAAAATCCGGCCAGATATGCGTGAGGACCAACTTCTTAACCCTCGCTTTACGTGCGACGTTCCCCGCCTGTGCTGACGTCAGATGCAACAGGTCCTCACGCTCCTGCTGCATCGTCGCCTCGCAAATGAAAATATCGCTGCCTGAGGCGATATCGTAGAGCACCTCGTCGAACCCGGTATCCGATGAGTAGGATATAAGGTGCCGCCCGGAAACCCGCACACCGTATGTGGTTAGGCTATGCCTGGTGCGAATACTCTGGCACTCGATATCGCCAATCGTAAAATATCCCCGATCCCGTAACGGCTTAAAGTTATATACGGTATCCAGATTACTCCCCGACCCTGGCGGAAACAGCTGCAATATAAAATCGCGAGCCCCCTCCGGTGCGTAGACATCCAGTGGACGGTGTTCAACCGGATGGAAAGCTAGGAAATAGTACAGCGGATAGATATCGATAAAGTGATCTTGATGAAAATGGCTAATTATTATTGCATCCAGCAGTGATGGGCTTATCCAGCGCATAAGGTTGCGAGTAACCCCGCTGCCGGCATCGACCAGAATAGTCGTAGTCCCCTCGCGTATCAGGTATCCGCTACAGGCGCGAGTTACCGTCGGATAGGCCGCGGAAGTTCCAAGCGTGATAAGCTCCATACTACTCCCCCGTTATCCCCTTTCAACTCCAGCAACCCTTTCTTGTAGTGGAAGTCCCACCCTATCGACCGATGTAATCTCTTGTCCAAGAAACCGTGCGCCCAGTTCGCGGAAGATGTTTTCATCGCCGCTTGAAATAAATTTAGGAATCGGCGGCGTCTCTTCCTGGCGCAAGCTATCCTTCCGGGTAAGAAACTCCTTTAGCTCCCGGGCGGTCTCTTCAGCGGAGCTTATGAGTTTTATGCTATCGCCTGCAACTGTTGACATCGTTTCCGACAGGAGCGGGTAGTGTGTACAGCCAAGAATCAAGCTATCTATACCGGCCTTGATAAGGGGATTGAGATACGACCTTACAGCCCTCTCGACTCTGGGCCCGGTAACCTCGTTCCTCTCTACGAAATCCGCAAGGTCGGGACAGGGGATCGAGTAGATCTTTACACCCGCATCTATAA
>DASQQM010000005.1:0-4354 GCA_035643475.1 Anaerolineae bacterium
ATTCATCCACCTCAAGACCATAGGACTCGATAAGCCGGGCATCTGCCTGCACGCGCTCGCCGACCCGCAGCAGGAGGATGTCCCCCGGCACCAGATCTTCGGTTCTTACCTCTTGTGGCCGGGCATTCCGAATAACCGGCGCAAGCGGAACGGATAGTTGCTTGAGTGCAGCAATTGCATTTTTGGCGCGATACTCGTTGTAGACCTCGGCAAAGACAAGGGTGATAACGACAAAAACTATCGACAAGAAGTCCCCAAAACTGCCCCAGATGCTGTAGAAAACCGCCACCACCAGGAGCAATAGGATAAGCGGCTCTCGTACCTCCTCCCAGAAGATATCGATAAAGGTAACGCGCCTGGGCTCAATGAGCTGATTCGGCCCGTACTGTGTCAACCTCCTCTGGGCCTCACTCGCTGTAAGCCCCTTATCTGGATCAGTATGGAGCGATTGCAGCACCTCTGGTGCCGGCTCTTCAGATGGGATTTTCCCTTGTATGGCCACCATCACACCCCAATATACATGTATTGAAGCTCATATCCATGTGTAGGTTTGGTCCAAACTCTTCTAACTACTCTTTATCTTCATCGCTAGATAGCCATTATTGGCGTCGGTTCTGAGCATTGCTCGGACTCCAGGGAATGGCCTCTTGCTGCCATTACCGCCACTCCAACTCAATCTCTAAGGACTTTTTACCCTTGCTGTCCTTATACTCCAATTCAAAAACAGCTGACTCAGCAAGGACGCTGACTTGCTCTTCTCCTACACTTAAATTTTCCTCTTCCAGCCTAGCGACAACCTCTTTTAGCTTGGCTATCACTTCATCCCGCGTATAGATATGTCTTTCCTTTTGCTTTACCTTTTTAACCATTGCAGGCGCCTCAAGGCCAGGCGTGGTCTCAGCTGGCCGCTTAACCTCGGTCTCGGCAGCTTGCCGGCTTAAAGCATCGAATCTTTCTTCTGTTGCGTTAATCATCTCCAGTACCTCCTTGCGTTTTTCCGCTTGGAAGAAGTCCCGGCCCATAACAGCCTCAAGCCAATCCTTTAGTTTCTTAAGCGCTGTATCGACCTCTTCCAGTTCAGCAAAGGTGCGTTTTTTATGCTCTAGTAGACTGTCCATTCGAGCTAGGATTGTTTTGTAGTCGTTTATTACCTCTTCGTACTCTTCGTTTCTTGCTTGATTAAATCCCTCGATGATTTCCGCTTCTTGGTCTTCTCCAAGGGATGCCATCTCAAGAAGCCGATACTCGCCACCGAAGTGCTGAATTTCGGTCTTGAGCCGATTAAGGTCCTCTTTTAAGTGAGGCAAATTAGGCAAGACATATACCGATTGCTGAATTGAAAGTGCCCCTAGCTCTTTGATTTTCTTCCACACAGCAACCCGTGGTGTAGAAGGCGTCGAAGGCATTTTGTAGATGACCATGAGCCAGCCTTGGCTTTTCGCAGTGTTCATGATTAGCTCCTCATTAATAATAACAAGTGTTATTATAACAGTTATTATCCATAAGTAAACGCCTTTAAACAAAATTTGAGGTAGCTTAGCGGAACTGGTAGCCATGCCATGGGGCGATGTTTGCTGTGTTATCGAATTAAGACAAAACGTGGCCAACATAAGGAAGGCACTATAGAGCCATTCATTAGATATTTCCCCTGATTTGCACTTATTTAAGCATGTCAAAGCGCGCACCCGCGTAGGAGGTGCGCGCTTTGACATGCTTGAGACCTCTCGCATTACAAGCTATCGCTGTCCTAACCTACTAGAACTAAAAGCTGAAACCAGTATCTGAGCCTATTGACGGCACTAAACAATCGCATGTTACAGACCTAGGTATCGAGCAATCAAACGCATGGGAATAGGGATTGTAAATAGCCCTTAACCCATCCTTGTCACATTCCGAGATGGGAACAACTTGGGTTGCGCTGGGGTCCCCGTATGTATACATCAGGTCTTGTGGATCATTACTATGGCCTAAACCTAGCGCATGACCAAGCTCATGGGTAGCGGTAAATCGTCTGCCTTCACTCGTGAATGGTTCACCTAAAGCCTTACCGCTGAGCTGTATTGACGCGCTTTTTAAGATACAGCTGTTCGGGTACGTACGCGGGTTGGCCATGCCAAGAACAGCACCCCCGCCGACTTTCATTTTGATAACTATGTCAGCGGTTCTTACCCCTTCGACTATCTCTAGATCTGGTGCGGCTGATGTTGAGTGTGCTCTGATATCAGCAAGTACGGTGTCCCAATCGTTAATTGCCGTTCTGACATCGGCTATTGCCCCAGCGGATACGCCCGGTCCAGCTTTTATCAAAACACTGACTGTCTTTGGGTTTTCTGGGTTTAATAGATCTGACCAGCCAACCCCTATAAGGGTTAAGGTACACTGGTCCTGGGCAAGAGCAGCTTGTGCTCCAAACGCCAGTACCAAAGCAAGAGCAAGTGCGACAACAATAATCCTAGATGATTTTTTCAAAATATTACCCCCTTTCCGTAAAAGCATTTGAGCAAGTGCTTTGACACGGTTTTATACCTCAGCAGTTCAATGTGTAAACTATGTATGGCTTTGATGGTTTTACAAGCATGCGCGCCTAAATAACCAGCTATGCAGAAATCGGTACAAGATGGCTCACGAAAATCGTCTCTTCCATGTGGTAACCTGCGGTAAAAGGATATCGGGAGGGCCTTGTATTATTTGGGTATTCATGAACAATCCTATTGGCAAGTAGCAGTTGACTAACGAACACTAGTTCGGGTATATTTGTAGTATAAGCCTAGATATTCTAAATTTATTTAGGGCAAGGTAGATATGCAAACGCTGAGAACCATAGTACGAAAGACGCTTTTGTATAAAAGCGGTGTGGAGTACGCCGATTACAGCCTCAATCATGCGGAGGGCTGTTCGCATGGATGTACCTACCCCTGCTATGCGATGATGATGAAAAAGCGATGTGGTGCTGTAAGCTCTTATGACGATTGGATTCAACCCAAGATAGTCTCAAATGCGCTAGAATTACTGGATAAAGAGCTACCTCGACGAAAAGATAAGATCAACCGTGTCTTCCTATGCTTTGCGACGGACCCCTTTATGTATAACGTAAAGCAAATGGAAGGCTTAACCCTAGCGATTCTCAAACGACTGAACCAGGATAATATCAAAGCTGTCCTTATTAGTAAAGGGGCCTACCCTGCTGCTCTGATTGATAAATCTGTGTTTAACCCGGCGAACGAGTATGGATCAACAATCGTTTCTCTCTCAGAGGAATTCCACAAGACCTTTGAGCCTCATGCTGCACCAGTCAGTGGGAGAATTCAAGCATTAAGACAGCTTCACAAAGCGGGCCTAAAAACCTGGGTTAGCATGGAGCCATATCCCGTGCCAAATGTAATGAAGCAGGATATCAGGAAGATATTAAGCGAGGTTTCTTTTGTCGATAAAATTGTCTTTGGCAAATGGAACTACAACCGCAAAATAAGCAACTTTAAGAGCTATAAGCAGTTTTATAACTCTATGGCATATGAGGTGGTTAGGTTCTGCACTGAAAACTCAATTGATGTGCATATCAAAGAAGGTACCATAAACCTAGACCACCTGGCGCCTAGACAATCTTTAGAGAGAAAATTGCTGGCAAACTATGTATGATGCTACATACTGAATGATTTCATCAGCACCTGATCTCTGGTTAATGTGAGGCCAATTTGTAATGGTAGTGACCGCTCAGTTCGATAAACTATGAGAGGCTATCTTTCACAAATACACACTTTGTACTCGATGATCAAGCATTGGCATGGGTTAAGGCTACCCTTTGCCTGCCTACATGCCAACCGCTTGCACATGAGGATAGGTAAGCCGCTGTGCAGATGGGCGAGATGAACAGTGGCCCTTTATTATACTGTTCTGTCTTATTCGTGCTCATAATATAATATCCCGTCGTGTTGTTGGCCGATTGCAATTTATACTAATCCGGACGAATGCTAGAGATTTAGTCAATCCCGTTAGGATCGATATCCTTAAACTCGGTCTTTTCTATAACAGCAGTAACTCTTCTGGGCCAACGTTCACTCTTATCTTCCGGGAACTCATAAATCGTTCCGGGATCTTCCAGAGTTGAGTCAAGCAAAGTGTCTCTTGCCATTATTTTTACCTTTTATGTGCAGTGTTCGGTACATTATCACAAATTATGCGCATAAAAGGTAATTCAATGTTCTTTTGGCAACCAAGCTGTAAACATTCAAAACCAATCTCCATATGGATTCGATTTTCTCGGTCCTTATCTTCCTTCACTTTGGACATCGCCTTAACCCCCATTCACTCATGTTATTTCCGCCTCCTGGGACGAAAAAACGCCAAAAGCCCGTAG
>DASQQM010000006.1:0-2847 GCA_035643475.1 Anaerolineae bacterium
ACAGTAAGCGAGGGTGAAAGGGTAAGGGTAGTAAAAGTGGATGGCTTAAAGCTAAAGGTAAAACGCTTAAACGATAGTAAAGCTTCTATGAAAGGAGAGAATTAAGAATGTCTGGAGACGTAATTTTTACATTTATTAGCGCGCTAATTGCGATCGCCGTTATTTTGATAATAATCATTTCGGCAAGCATTAGGATCGTTCAGGAATATGAGCGGGGGGTAATTTTCCGTCTTGGGCGGGTAGTTGGGGCCAAGGGGCCCGGACTTTTCTTTATAATTCCGATCATCGACAAAATGTGGAAGGTCGACCTTCGTACATTGACGATGAATGTTCCCCCTCAGGATGTAATAACGCGGGATAATGTCCCGGTAAGGGTAGATGCGGTTATCTATTTTAGAGTGCTCGATCCAGTCAAATCAGTTGTTGAGGTAAGCGATTATGTATTAGCGACTTCACAGATAGCGCAGACCACGCTGCGCAGCGTCATCGGGCAAGCCGAGCTTGACGACCTCTTGGCGAGACGCGAGGATATAAATTCACGGTTGAGGGAGATAATCGATGACGAAACCGAGCCGTGGGGAATCAAAGTCTCAGTCGTTGAGGTTAAGGCGGTCGATATCCCCCAGGGGATGCAGCGAGCCATGGCCAGGCAAGCAGAGGCAGAGCGGGAGCGGCGCGGGAAGATAATTGCGGCAGAAGGCGAGTTCCAGGCGTCGGAAAAGCTCGCACAGGCGGCGCAAGTCATAGGGACACAACCGATGGCAATGCAGCTCAGGTTCCTTCAAACCCTCACCGAGGTTGCGGCCGAAAAGAACTCGACTATCGTATTCCCACTGCCGATAGAGCTGATACGCCCGTTTCTTGATGGCATGGGGCTCATGAAGGAAAAAGGGGCGGATATTAAATTATAGCCTAGAGTGGATGCAAAGAAGAGAGCTAGAAATCAAGCTGGGATCAGCTAGCGAGCAATTATTGTAGAGTGTATTAGCCTTATAGATTACGCTCAGGCTCGTCATTAAGTGGTGCGCCGATAAACTCTCAGATTCTTCAGCTTGATTGAAAAACGCTAACGAATAATGCTACTAAAGGGGGACCTTATGAAAAAAGCATTAGCCTATCTTGTCGTCTTATGCTTTGCATTACTCCTGGCCTCGTGCGCATCAAATGCGCCCAGCTCAGGTATAAAATATAGTTTAACCGCAACACGCCAAGACGGTGCTACACCCACCAAGCATGAACTCGACCTAGCCATCTCCGCTCTGCAGGAGAGGCTATCCGCTGCCGGGTACAAAGCTTATGATGTGGAACCAAGCGATAATAACTCTGAGATCATCATCAAATTACCGGAAGAAAAACCCGTGCTGGAACCATCCATAATTAAGAATGGGCAGCTAGAATTCGCAATCGTACAGGATAAGTATACAAGCATAATGGATGAGGACGAGCTTAACCGGCTTAAGGGTGAGGGAGAGCCGGTTCTTGGTCCGGTGCTATTGACCGGTGACAAGATAACCAGCGCAAAAGCCATCTACGGAGGCCAGTATAACTCACGACCGGCTATTAACATATCGTTTGACACTGAGGGTGGTACTGAATTTGCCCAAATAACGGGACAGAGCGTGAATAAAAGATTGGCTATCGTGCTCGACGGCAAGATAATTACGGCACCTAACATAATTGGTCCAATCCCGGACGGAAAGGCTGTAATCGAAGGCATTAAATCCATCGATGAGGCCAAGGAGATCGCTATAGTGTTGTCGCATCCAATTTCTCTGGAGCTATCAGTGAAAGATAAAACCACTTTCTCACGATAAGTTAGCATATTAGGAGGTACTGTTCTCCAGAATAGTTTAACGTCACCTCCATATCTCTCAAAGCCCTGGCAAATAGTCAGGGCTTTTGTTCTGCCATTGTGTGAATTTAGTGTGCCAAGCTAAATTCACAAGCGCACACTTTTCAAAGTCATTGCTCGCATCAGCTGGTTATAGCCTACACAGTAACATCAGTCACCGTGTATGTGACTCCCTTACGGCCCCCATGTCAACATGACATTCCCCTGAATTTGAGCGACGTTTGTGTTCAATCAACAGGCCGGATCTTAAAAGATTGAGGTTCTGATAGCTGTCCACCTGCTCTGACATTGGCAGAAAGACCACTTGCTCGAGGGTTATGGGCCTATTCCAATCCCCAGCCGCCATTTTGATGAGCGCAGCATTTCCCTTCCGCCACACGAACCTGGCTACCAGGTAAACAAGAGGTAGCCAAAAAACTGGTACAATTGGGGATATATCGATTGGGCGACCGAACATCATACTAATTGGCGCAGCAATGAGAACAGCTATGGCCACCCAGTAGACCCCGCCTACCACCCCTGATACTAGCATCTTTCGCCAATATCCGGCAAACGGATCGTCCTGGTCCACCCTGGAAAAGAGACGCGCTCCACCAGTAGCGAGATGGAATGTCCACCCGAAGACCGCCCGACTATCCCTGGCTGAAAGCTTTTCTATCAATTGACGTAAGTCATCTTCGGACAATTCCTTAAAGACACCGGAAGTAAGCAAAATCAACCGATGCTTTGATGAAGCCAACGTTCCGGCAACAGCTAACAACGAGGGATGCGTGAATACTTCTTGGATGATACCCAAATTCTCAAGGTAGCCCTGCTGAAGCGGGGTCGGAGGTGTGAACCCTGCTTTACCGGCTACTATTAAATCGGCGTTCATCCAGGCATAGATTAGATAGGCAGCAGCAACCAAGACGACGATCACGCCCAGAACTCCAAGATAGGGCCAGAAAAATATAGCTATGAAAAGGCTGATGAGTAGATACGATATGATATCGATA
>DASQQM010000007.1:0-12511 GCA_035643475.1 Anaerolineae bacterium
TTAGGGAAGTCAGCTAAATCCTCTGGTATAGTGCTAACATCCTTAAGTTAGACCAAAACGGTTACTAAAAGCGTTGCTGCATGCAACGCTTTTGCTTTAGCAGGAAAATTGCTGCCAATTGCCGAATTTTACCATTGCCTGCGCTGCGTTGTTCAAGCCACTATGCTATAATCTGCAGTTATAAAGCGATAATATGTGCTGCATGGTAGTAATAGGCGGAATGGTTGCCTACGGAGGAAGAGATGCGCTTTTCAAAGGATATGAGCATAGAGGATGCCCTGATGGCTCATCCTAAAGCTGTGGATATCCTAATGAAGTATGGCATGGGGTGTTCGGGCTGTATGGTCTCTTCTGTTGAGAGTATTGAAAACGGCGCATATATGCATAATGTTGATGTTGAAGAGCTGATCAGCGAGCTCAATAGGCTGGATTTGGATGACAACTAACATAAAAAGGCAGGCTCTCGCGGCAATCCAGAAGAGTGAAATCATCCCCCTTTTAAATGCATCTCTTGCTGCTCTTATAAAGTACCAGGACCAAATAGACCGGTTAAATGTCTACCCGGTTCCAGATGGAGACACCGGAACAAACATGGTGCTCACAATGAAAAACGTATGTGATGAGGCTGCCAAGGCAGGGGGCGCCTCGTTGGAGGAGCTCGCACGAGCAGTCATTTACGGTTCACTGATGGGCGCAAGGGGAAATTCCGGCGTTATCTTATCCCAGATCATCAGGGGTATGTTTGAGCGGATTGAAAGATCAGATGTTATAACATCTAAGGTGATAATTGAAGCTCTGGTAAATAGTTCAGATGTTGCCTATAAAGCTGTAAAGAAGCCCGTTGAGGGCACTATGCTTACCGTAATAAAAGATATGGCAAATGTCGCCAAGAGTCTCTCGGGAAGAGATGTGGCGCCAGCTGATCTCATAAGCTACGTTGTTGAGGAGGGAAAGAGATCGGTCGATAGAACACCGGAGTTACTTCCCATACTGAAAGAATCAGGCGTTGTAGATGCTGGCGGGTTTGGTCTGGTAGTAATAATGAAGGGGATTCTATCAGCGCTAACGGGCAGGGGACTTGACAATAATGTCATCAATGGTGTCGATGGCTTGGTGGTTGCTGAGGAACACATAGAATATGGATACTGCACTGAATTTATCCTGAGAAGCGATGGCATAGATATGGAGAGCCTGGAAAATGAGCTCGATCACCTCGGAGACTCAGTGCTTGTTGTCGGAACGCCGAAGCTTACAAAGGTGCATGTACATACGAACGATCCGGGAAAAGCTCTCCAGATAGCCACTGAACTTGGATCGATTTCTGAGGTTGAAATAAACAATATTGTCGAGCAGGCAGCCGCGAGAAACCGGGCGTTAAGAGAAGAGGAACGAGTGCCGGAAGTGGGAATCGGCATAGTTGCCGTTTCAAGCGGAGATGGAATAAGTGAAATACTGATGAGTCTTGGTGTAAGCAGTATAGTAAATGGCTGGCAAAGCATGAACCCTAGCACCGCTGATCTAGTGAGAGCGGTAAATGCTATCCCGAGCAGTGAGGTAATATTATTACCTAATAACAAAAACGTAATAACGTCAGCGCAGCAAGTTATCGGGTTAACCGAAAAAACAGTGATGGTTATACCTACGAGGTCGATACCAGAGGCATTTTCAGCCCTGCTAGCCTTTGATGGCAAAGCACCCCTCGATAAGAACGTAGAGATGATGACCGACAGATGTGGAGAAGTGAAGACCGGAGAGGTAACCTATGCCATAAGAGATATGGAAAATGGCAACCTTAAAAAAGATGATTTTATAGGTCTCTATAACGGTGGGACAAAGGTATCAGGCAGCGATCTTCTACAGGTCACCCGTAGCCTGCTTGAGGAGATGGTAGATGATACCAGTGAAGTAGTGACCGTTCTTGCCGGGAACCAGGTGAGCGAAGATCAAATCATATGGCTCGTTAAGATGATCGAGGATGAGTTTCCCAACCTAGATATCGATGCCCACGTCGGGGGCCAACCGATCTATTACTTTATTATCGGTGTTGAATAAGAGGAAGAAAATGCCTAAGATAGCTATTGTGACCGATAGTACAGCCGATATGCCTCCCTCGTATTATGAAAAGAACGATATAACCATGGTTCCGCTCGTCGTCCGCTTTGGCGAGGATATGTATAAAGACTGGGTCGAGGTGCCGCCAAAGAAATTCTATGCGATGATGCGGGCGGCTAGTACTCTTCCGAAGACGTCACAACCGTCTGTTCAAGATTTTATAGCGGCATACAATAAGCACTCCGATTGTGACCACATATTCTCCATCCACCTATCATCAAAACTAAGTGGCACGTACCAATCGGCCGATATAGCACGGCAGAGCGTCGATGTGCCCGTCTCTGTAATCGATACTAGGTTGGCAAGCATTGGCACTGCAATTATAGTGGGAGAGCTCGTTAAGGCACGGGATGAGGGGAAAGGCGCAGCTGAAATGGCCAATATAGCTGATGAATTGATAAGCAGTACAAAGATATTATTCTGTGTTGACACGCTGAAGTATCTGGAACTGGGGGGTCGCATCGGGAAAGCATCAGTCCTTGTCGGATCAATCCTCAACATAAAACCGATACTAACGCTCGAGGATGGTATCGTAGTGCCATTAAAGAAGGTGAAGGGACGAAAGAAGGTATTTAAAGAGATCGTTGAGACGATGAAAGAAGCACCCGCAGGGAGGCTAAAGGTCGGCACAATACATGCTGATGCCCCGGAGAGCATAGCCGAGCTTGAAGGTATTATGAGAGCAGAAGGTATCCAGTATGATAAGCTCATGAGCTCAGAAATCGGAAGCGTTATAGGAACGTATGTCGGTCCAGGCGCTTTTGGTGTGGTGTTTTATCCGGAACAGCAAGGGCCAGCTATTAGTGAGGCTCTATAACCAGTACAACACCAACTGTATTGCATAAGGAAGTTTATCCATTGTTTGAGGACCTGCCAGTAACAAAAGTTAAATTTGTCGGCGCTGCCGTCGCAACCCGCCTAAAAAGGTTGGGCATTGAGACGGTAGGTGACCTCCTCTTTCATTTCCCACACAGGTACCTTGATCTGTCCAAAATAAGAAAGATAGCCGAGCTAAGGGTTGGCGAAAACGTAACGGTGCTCGGTGAGATTAAGCAGATTAAGAGGTGGAGGGGACGCAAAGGGACAAGGGTTATAAATGTGGCCATATACGACGGGACCGGGTATATAACGGGAACCTGGTTTAACCAGGATTTTATAGCAAATAGATTAAAAGAAGGCATGCGGGTTGCCCTAAGTGGAAAGATCGCATATAAATATAGACAGCTCCAGATAGAAAATCCCCTCTATGATGTGCTTAGCGATAAGAACGGAGAGCCAATTCACTCCGGCAGAATAGTGGCGACCCATCCGGTGACACAGAGCCTAACAACAAATATGATGAGGCGCTTAGTAAAAAGCGCGCTAGACGAGTATGGTGAGATTCCTGACCCGATACCATCCTCGATTCTTGTAAAACGAAACCTGCTCCCGAAATCGGTTGCATTAAGAGAGATACACTTTCCAACCAATAGAGAGCTTTTACTTGGCGCCCGGTCGAGGTTCATATTTGAGGAATTATTCTTGATGCAAGTAGGGCTTGCTGCGAGAAAGAGGCGCATTGAAATCCAGATGAAGGGTATAGTGCACAAAGAAGATGGTAATCTCGTTCGCAGGATTTACGAGCTGTTGCCTTTCGAGTTAACTGCAGATCAAAAAAGAGCGATCGGTGAGATACAGGCAGATATGGCGAAAAGTAAGCCGATGAACCGTCTCCTTCAAGGCGAGGTTGGCTCGGGCAAGACAGTTGTCGCGCTAGTTACGCTTTTAACCGCCATACAGAGTGGTTATCAGGCCACAATGATGGCTCCAACCGAGGTGCTGGCAGTACAGCATTACCATAAAATAAAGGATCTCGTAGAGAAATTAGGGGTAAGGGTGGCCTTACTAACGGGCAGCCTTACCCAAAAGGAGCGCGAGAGTCTACTGGCCGATATAAGGATCGGCAATGTCGATCTGGTGATTGGAACACACGCTATTATCCAGGAGAGCGTTGATTTTATGCAATTAGGGGTCGCCGTCATCGATGAGCAGCACAGGTTTGGTGTCAAGCAAAGGATCACCCTTAAAGAAAAGGGTTTTTATCCTGATACATTAATAATGAGTGCAACCCCTATACCAAGGACGCTATCGCTCACGCTATATGGCGATCTAGATGTGTCAATAATCAAGGAGTTGCCCGGTGGCAGAAAAATCGGCGAGCTCGTGGAGACCCTGCTTTGCAGAAGTGATAACCGGGAATGGGCATACCAGAAGGTACGGGATGAGGTACGGAAAGGAAGGCAGGCCTATATTGTCTGCCCGCTCATAGAGGAATCAGATAAAATACAGGTAAAAGCGGTGATGGAGGAAGCGGACCGGCTAAAAAACGATATATTTCCAGATCTGCGTGCAGATGTGCTGCACGGGAGGCTGAAACCCTCTGAAAAGGAAGCGATTATGCGACGTTTTTATGACGGTGCGTTTGATATCCTTATCGCGACAACGGTAATCGAAGTGGGAATCGATGTCCCTAATGCATCCGTTATGCTCATAGAAGACGCCGATAGGTTTGGGCTTGCTCAGTTACACCAGCTTAGGGGAAGGATCGGCAGGGGTGGACATGAATCGTATTGTATACTCTTTGCAGAGCCTGCTACTGATGAAGGCAAGCAGAGGATGGAAGCGATCTGCAATATCAAGGACGGTTTCCAGTTGGCGGAAGCGGATCTTCAGATCCGAGGCGAGGGGCAGCTATTTGGGGCACGGCAATCAGGTCTACCCGACTTGAAGCTGGCAAAGCTGACACGAGATATCGATGTGCTCGCCGATGCGAGAAGAGAGGCCTTTCGAGTAATAGATGAAGACCCATACCTGTCATCGCCCGAGCATGCTCTGCTGCTGCAAGAAGTGGTGAGAAAGTTTGCAGGCAATCTAGACTGGCTTTTTCAGGCGTAAAATGAGGGTCATTGCGGGCAGCGCTAAAGGAAAAAAATTACACGCCCCGAAAGGGGTGGATACAAGGCCGACCTCCGATCGGGTTAAAGAGGCTATATTTAATATCATCGGTCGAAAGGTGAGCGGCACACGCGTGCTCGATTTGTTTGCGGGCACAGGAAACCTAGGCATCGAGGCAATGAGCCGTGGTGCAACATTGGCGTATTTTGTTGATAAAAGATGGGAAGCGGTTGATGTAATAAAAAGAAATCTAGAGGAAACTGGATTTACAGATAAGGCTGTAGTAATAAAATCAGAGGCCGATAAGGCATTAAGGCGCTTGTCGAAAGATGCGCTTAAATATGATATTATATTTGTTGACCCTCCTTATGGAATTAGCGTAACCTATTTAGATGCCGTTATGTTTAAGCTGGCATCGGATATGTTAAATATGGATGGCTTGCTTATCCTTGAACACTCAGCTAAGACCGAGCCTAGAGTGGTGGAGGGAATAGAGACCGGTTCAACGCGGTTCTATGGGGATACAGCCGTTACTTTTTATCATAAGAGGGGCTGAGAATGGTAGTTGCGGTTGTTCCAGGAAGTTTCGATCCGATAACTGCTGGACATCTGGATATAATAAAAAGGGCTTGTGACATTTACGATAAAGTTATTATTGGTGTGGTAGTAAACCCGGGGAAGAAGCCACTTTTCACCCTCGAAGAGAGGGTAGAAATGGTGAAAGAAGAGGTTGCATGGAACCCGGCGATAGAAGTAGATGCTTTTAATGGGCTACTGGTTGAATTTGTAAAGATGCATGGGGCTCGTGTTATTATAAGGGGGCTACGGGCAGTTTCGGATTTCGAGCATGAGTTCCAGATGGCCCAGCTTAACCGAAAGCTTAACCCAAAAGTAGAGACCATATTTATGATGGCGAGTCCCGAATATGCATATCTAAGCTCTAGTATCGTGAAAGAGATAGCACAGTACGGTGGAAATGTAAATGGGCTTGTATCTCCCAACATTGAAGCATTACTACGCAGAGCACTGGCTAAGCCAGGGGAGGTTAAGAGTTAGATGGGTATAATGAGCCTTATTGATCGATTAGAGGACCTAATAGCTAACGGGCGAAAAGTCCCCCTAACCGCATCTGTAGTGCTACAGGAACAAAAAGTGTACGACATAATAGATGAGCTGCGAGCCGTTCTCCCCGACGAACTTAAGCAGGCGCGCTGGATTGTTAAAGAACGGCACGAAATGGTTGAAGAGGCCGAGAGGGAATCGAATAGAATTATTGAAGAGGCAAGGCATCGCGCCGAGGAAATGACCAAGGATATGGAGATAGTAAAGTTAGCCGAGCGCAGGGCAAACGAGATAATAGAATCAGCTCAAGCGAGGGAACGAGAAGTAAGGCTGGGGGCGGAGGATTATGCTGATGAGATGCTCGCTAACCTCGAGGTAAACTTGGGTAAACTTTTAACGGCAGTGCAGCGCGGTCGCGATCGGCTGCAGGGCCGAATAGAACGGTAATAACTTACTACGTTGGATTAAGGTTTCTGGGTAACGAGAAGTTCTTGTGATTCGAATCACAAGAACTTTTTCTATGAGCAAAAGATTCGGCATTTGGGTATCACAACAATTAGATATGCTTGAATATGTGGGAAATTAAGATCAAGAATGAATAGTTGAGGTTGCGAAAATGAACAAAGTAATCCTAGACGTGAAGGATATACTCGGTGAAGTCGGGGCAGAAGAGCACTATTCTTTTCAGCGGGACTTTACTCCAATTGAGACAGAAACGACCAAAATTGAATTTGCCGAACCGGTAACATTTGATATTAAGGTTGAAAATACAGGCAGTGGAGTTAGGGTTAAAGGTCACATAAAATCAGCCCTAATCCTAGTATGTAGCCGATGCCTGAATAAGTTTAGCTTTCCGGTAGATTGGGAGGTGGATGAATTATTCTCCACAGAGCGGTTGCCAAAGGAAGAGACGTACACGGTAGAGGATAGTAAAATCGATCTTGGTCCGCCAACGGAAGAGGAATTTGTGCTCGCTATACCGATAAAACCCCTATGTAGGGAGGCCTGTCAAGGCATCTGTCCGGTATGTGGGCAGCCAATAAATGAGAAGCACAAGCCACACGAGGAAGTAAAGATAGATAAGAGGCTAGAAGTTCTTAAGGAATTATTGAAAGAGAAGGAAGGCGAGTAGTACATCTAGACATATTGAGCATGCGCATGTAAAATTAGAATGTTATTCGCAAGCCTACCCGAGCCTGCCAAGTTGCAGGCTTTTAGCTTTTGATGTAGGATTTTAACGTGTTGCGGGTAAGAATTGTGCAATTTTATACTGTTTACTTATAAGATTTGCTGAGGAGGTGCTAATTACATGGCGGTACCCAAAAGGAAGACCTCAAAAGCGCGGAGAGATTCGAGGCGCGCCTCGTGGATGGCGGTCTCTGGGCCAACGCTGGTAGAGTGTCCTCAATGTCATGAGCCGAAACTGCCTCACCGTGTCTGCAGGGCATGTGGATACTATAATCGCAAGCAGGTTCTGGAAGTAGAATAATTGGGAATAAGAAGCAGGATAAACCTTAATAGGTGATCTGAAAATGCTTGAGACATTATTCTGTCCAACTGGTGTTGCAGTTATTGGTGTCGGCCGAGAGGAAGGCAGCGTCGGCCACGAAATTTTTGACAATATAAGGGAAGCGGGCTTTAAAAGCAGATATTTCGCCGTGAATCCGAAGGCAAAAGAGATTCACGGCGAAAAAGTTTATGCTTCAATAAAGGATATACCGTATCCGGTTGAACTAGCCGTCATCGTAGTTCCCAGCAGGCTTGTTCCTCAAGTGATGGAGGAAGCGGGCGAGAAGGGAGTCAAGACGGCTATTGTTATTTCTGCTGGTTTTAAAGAGACCGGAATAGAGGGCGCACGGCTTGAACGGCAGGTCATCGATATCGCTCAAAAGCATGGGATACGGGTTCTCGGACCGAACTGCCTTGGTGCGGCAGATACAGGATGCGGGCTAAATGCAACGTTTGCAAAGGAGGCGCCAGGAAAAGGCAATATTGCGATGATATCGCAGTCTGGGGCGCTTTTAACCGCCATCCTCGACTGGGCTAAAGCCGAAAGAATCGGATTTTCTAAGATTATCAGCCTCGGAAATAAGGCCGATATAAGCGAGATTGACCTTCTTAAGGCCCTTAAAGAGGATGACCAGAGTAAGGTCATCTGCGCATATATAGAGGGAATCACCCAGGGTCGCGAATTCATGGTGGCGGCGGAGGATGTATCGAAGAAGAAGCCAATTATTGCCATCAAATCTGGAGGAACGGATGCTGGGGCACGGGCGGTGTCTTCGCATACCGGCACGCTTGCCGGCTCCGAGCAGGCATATAACAGCGCGTTTAAACAGAGCGGCATTATACGGGCCGGATCCGTCGAAGATCTCTTCGACTATGCAATCGGTTTTGCATACCAGCCCTTACCCAAGGGAAGAAATGTCGCCATCATGACGAACGCGGGTGGCCCGGGAATAATGGCAACCGATGCAAGTGAGCGGTATAATGTTTCTCTTGCCGCTTTTAATAGGGAAACGATCGATGCCTTACGAGAGGTTCTCCCCCCCGCCGCCGGATTGTATAACCCAGTAGATGTTTTGGGCGACGCAAAGGCCGATCGCTATCGTAGGGCGATGGAGATTGTGCTCAGCGATGAGAACGTTCACTCGATGATCGTCATACTAACACCCCAGGCAATGACAGAGATTGATGAGACTGCACGAGTTATAGTCGAGATGTCACGATCCTTCCCGGAAAAGCTTATTTATGCTTGCTATATGGGTAGAGCTGATGTTTCATCGGGTATAGAGATATTGATGGAAAACCGGGTACCGAATTACTACTATCCCGAGCGCGCTGTGGCTACCATCTCGACTGTGTTAACATATGTAGATTATGTCCAGCGTGCCGTGGGTACGTATGAGCATTATGCGGTAAAGCAACGTAGGGTTCGCGAGATATTTGATGATGCGTTAAGACTCAATCGGAGAAACCTGCCAGATATTCAGGCATCCCAGGTGGCTGATGCCTATGGGATAAGAGTCGCGAGATGCGTGCTTGCCAAGGATGCGGATGAGGCTGTCAGAGTAAGCAAGGGCCTCGGATTCCCACTTGTACTAAAGATTGCATCGCCAGATATATTGCATAAGAGCGATGTTGGGGGGATAGCGGTCGGCATAAGCAGTGAAGCCGAGCTTGAGACGGCGTTCAACCGGATCATAGATAACGTAAGAAGATTTATGCCTCAAGCGATGATTTGGGGAATCTGCCTTCAGGAGATGATTACGAGTGCCCGCGAGACGATCATTGGTATGAATAGGGATCCCCAGTTCGGGCCCCTAATACTTTTTGGTCTTGGCGGGATCTACGTAGAAGTTATGAAGGATGTCTCCTTCAGGATCGCGCCGGTTACGGAACAAGAGGCATATAAGATGGTGACTGAGATAAATGCTTATCCGCTATTAAGAGGGGTCAGGGGGCAGCCAGGTGTTGATATAGATGCCATTGTTGATACGATTTTGCGTGTATCGCAGCTGGTGACGGATTTCCCCGAGATAATTGAGATGGACATAAATCCATTTATGGCGTTGGATAAGGGCAAGGGCGGTGTCGCCGCGGATGTTAGGATTACCATAGGAGGATGAGGGAATAATGGCAACCCTTTATATCGTTTCGACCGAGGCACACTCTGGGAAAACGGGTCTCTGCCTGAGCCTTGGTTTAGAACTAAAGGAAAGGGGCCTTAAGATTGGCTATATGAAGCCGATAGGTACGCTCCCTGGCAGAATAGACGATACGGTAGTCGATCTAGACGCCTACTATGTTCTGAAGCGGCTTAATACGGGAGACGACATTGAACATGTATCGCCAATCGCCCTCACGCGCCAGTTTATGGCCGCCCACTTTAAGGAAGAAGCTGGAGGAATCGATGTATTAATAAAGCATGCTTTTGCCTCTGTGTCTGAGGGAAAGGACGTTGTTTTGGTCGAAAACGGAGCGGATGTAAATGAGGGCCGGTTTATGAACGCTGCGGCCTTTCAGCTGGCCGATTTAATGGATGCAAAAACCATCCTCCTTGTGAAATTCAGGTCAGAACTTGTCGTTGACGATATCCTTGAGGCACAGGACCTGCTTAAGGATATGTTTCACGGCGTTATATTTAACCAAGTAACGAGCAACGATAGACCAATCGTTGATACCATAATATCTTACCTGGAGAAGAAAGGCATTAAGACGTATGGGGTGATACCACGGGACCGCACTCTTAAGGCGGTAACGATCGATGAAATTGCTGCACATCTAAACGGCACAATTTTAACGGCTGCGGATAAGACTGGCGAGCTGGTTGAAAACTTCATGGTGGGGGCTATGGGGCAGGAAAAAGCGTTTAGATTTTTCCAGACCGTTGCAAATAAGGCCGTTATAACGGGTGGCGATCGGGCCGATGTCCAAATCGCCGCCTTGGAGACCCCGACCAAAGCGCTTATACTAACTGGAAACTTCCAGCCAAGTCCGATCGTCATGGCAAAAGCGGAAGATAAGGGCGTGCCAATGATACTAGTAAACCTGGACACGATTACCGCTGTTGAAAAGACCGATGAGCTTGTCGGGCGCGTGAGGATACACCAGGATCAAAAAGTGCGCAAATTCCGTGATCTCGTGAGGTCAGGCGTCGATTTAGAAGCCCTCTTTACTGATGCCGGGATATAGGAAGAAGTATCGGGGCACCATAAACGATCTAATAGTATCAGGAGATACAGTTGGCAAGCTTCATTCCGCAAATTGGCTACCGACTTGCTCTATCCCGACAGTACCGGCGTCGCTACCGGCAGATCACGAGCGTCCTACTCAGACACGGCTTTGGCTTCCTGGTTGTACAGCTCGGCCTGTCGCGGTTCATTCCATTTCAGTACGGTATACTAGGGCACCCGAGGCGCATTGAGCCTTATACGCAGGCTGAGCATGTACGGCTTATGTTTGAAGATCTCGGTACAACATTTATAAAATTAGGGCAGATTATGAGCACCCGGCAAGACCTGCTCCCACCCGAGTACATCCACGAACTAGAGAAACTACTGGATCGCGTTCCCCCAGTTAATGTCGAGCTAATCAAGCGTTCAATTCAGCAAGAATTGGGCCGAGAGATCGATGATATATTCGCCTACCTCAATCCTGAACCGCTGGCAAGCGCATCGATAGGTCAGGTACATGCCGCGTTGCTTAAAACTGGCGAGGACGTTGTCGTTAAAGTGAAGCGGCCGGGGGTTCCAGATCAGGTATCAATCGATGTAGACATCATTACTGATCTGGCGCGCCTTGCTGCAAGACGATTGCCTGCAGCAAGAGACTACGATATTGAGGGAATAGCGAGGGAGTTTACGCAAACTCTTTTACGGGAGCTCGATTACGTGCAGGAGGGAAGAAATGCTGATCGCTTTCACGAGGACTTTGCGGGGGAAGAGCATGTCTACATACCCCGCATCTATTGGGATTACACCACCGATGGCGTGATAGTGATGGAGCGAATAGTAGGTATTCGAATCAACGATACGGATGCCCTTAGATCAGCAGGATTCGATCTCAAGGAGATCGAAAAGCGAAGCTCAGACATTCTCTTCGAGCAGATATTCGTACATGGAATTTTTCACGCCGACCCGCACCCCGCAAACTTTTTCGTCATGGCCGACGGGGCGATTGGCATAGTCGACTTCGGTATGGTGGGGCACATCGATCAGGAGACAAAAGCCAGCCTTGTCGAGCTGTTTATTGCCGCCTCTGATCAGGACATCGATGGAATTATCGATGCATACATCGATCTTGGGATAATCGGTCGCATCGAGCGATTTGGTCTACTGAGAAGCGAGATCAGCTCCCTTATCATGCGGTATTACGGCCTCTCGGTTGAACAGATAAACGTTAGGGGTGTTCTTGATGACGTCGTCTCCCTGATTAGGCGGCATAACCTGCGAATGCCGGCAAACCTCGCGTTGCTGACCAAAACGGTTGGCATGGAAGAGGGTTTGGTCATGAGCCTTGATCCGAGCTTTAATTTTGCCGAAGCCTCAGCCCCATTTGCCAGGAAGGCATGGTCGGAAACCTACTCGCCCCAGGCACTTGCAAGGAGGGTATTGCGATCGATCCCCAACCTTTTCTCTCTCGGGACGAGAGCCCCTGGACAGATACGTCGCATTCTCGGCCAAGTAGCAAGGGGCGAGCTCACCGTTGTAATGAGGCAACCCAGGCTGGATGAAGAGCTATCGATAGTAAGTTCTCTGGTCAACCGCCTTATATTAGGGGTTATAACCGCCGCCGTCCTCGTAACCACCGGCTTGCTCCTTCCATTTTTTGGTGAACTAATCAGAAGGCGGAGGAGAGGCGAGATAGATTAGTAGCGTTTGCTCTTATGGATGGCTAGTCC
>DASQQM010000008.1:0-3830 GCA_035643475.1 Anaerolineae bacterium
AGCTTGAGAGCTCAGGCATGCGGGCACTCCTTCGCGATTTACAACCGGCTGCCTTTACCGACATAATCGCCGTTAACGCGCTCTACCGGCCGGGGCCGCTCGGCTCGGGTATGGTAAAGGATTTTGTCGATCGCAAGCACGGTCGAAAATCGTTAAGTTACCTTCACCTGATGCTCGAGCCGATACTGAAGGAGACATACGGGGTCATGGTCTACCAAGAGCAGGTCATGCGGATCGCGTCGACCATGGCCGGCTTTTCAATGAGTGAGGGCGATACCCTCCGGAAGGCGATGGGCAAGAAGTTGCCCGAGGTGCTGGCAAAGTTCCGTGAAAAATTCATCGCGGGCTCGGTCTCAAATGGGGTCGATGATAAGCTCGCGGGAAAGATATTCGATCTTATCGTACATTTTGCTGGCTATGGCTTCAATAAGTCACATAGCACTGCCTATGCCTTTATCTCATGGCAGACCGCTTGGTTGAAGGCAAATTACCCGGTGGAGTTCATGGCGGCACTGCTCACCAGCATTATGGGCAACAAGGATAAGGTCGCCCAATATATCAACGAGTGCCGCCGGATGGGTATCGAAATCCTCCCACCTGATGTTAATGAGAGCTTTAGGGATTTTACCGTAGTGGGGAAGGCTATCCGATTTGGCCTTTCGGCGGTGCGCAACGTCGGTGAAGGTGTTATCGACACGATCATTAGTGAGCGCGAGCGAGGCGGATTGTTTACATCAATCTATGATTTCTGTCGCCGTGTCGATATGGGTTCGCTTAATAAGAGAACAATTGAAAGCCTGATCAAGGGTGGGGCCTTTGATTCATGCAAGGTGAGTCGAAGACAACTCCTCCTAACATACGAAAAAGCGGTTGATTTGGGTGTTAGGAGTCAGAAAGATAAGGCGGCCGGACAGTTTACTATCTTCGACCTCGGTGGGGAAGGTGATAGTGGCGATACCGCAGCTCCAAACGATCCCATTGACGAAATAGTCCCCGAGTTTGATAAGCAAGAGCTTCTTGCGTATGAGAAGGAGATGCTCGGCCTTTACGTATCCGACCACCCCCTGCTGGGGATAAAGGATGCGCTGGTAAATCAGACCGAGTACTCTACGACCGAGTTAAAAGAGCAGAAGGATGGAACGGTCGCCTGGATCGGCGGGATTATCACGAAAATAACCAAGCTGACCACGAAGAAGGGTGACACGATGCTTTTCTTAAATCTCGAGGATCTAGATGGGTCTGTCGAGGTTATAGTATTTCCTGCGACCTATGAGAAGTATAAAGAGCTCATTGCAGAAGATAATATAGTGCTGGTTAAGGGCCGCCTCGATGTTAAGGAGGATGAGCTTAAGGTAATATCGCAAGAGATACAGGAGTTCAATGCGAAAGCTGATGGTAAAGAAATAAATCGTCGCAAGGCAAGGCCGAATGGAAACGGAAAGAGAATTACCGGAAAACCAGCGCTGGTATTAACTATACCTAAATCAGCAATGACCCCAAGCTTTATCGATAGATTAAAAGAAATACTCACATCTCAACCCGGTATAATGCCCGTCTTTCTCAGGGTGGAGAAGGATGAAAAACCAGTTCTCATTGCCCTTCCAGGGGGCTATAAAGTATCCATGCATAACGGTCTCCTTGCCGAGCTTAAAGAACTTATCGGCGAAGAGTCGGTACAGGTAGTGAACCGGTAAATCGGTGAATGGGTGAATGGGTGAATCGGAACGAGGGTAAGAGATGCGGGTACTGTCTTGACGTGCCAAGGTGCCAATGTCGATGAGGGAAAGAAACGTGGGAATAGTTGCCAGTGCTGCAGAAGATCGGTGAGCAGGTAGCCAGGTTACCGGGAATGTAGACCTTGTGTTATGTCCGCCCGGTAGTTGCCCGATTTATCGGGCGCATTGACGTACGTAGTAGATGAGGGTATTGCCAATGGCCAAGAGCCAAAGGCCAATACAGGAAGAAGCAATCTCAAACCCACACTTCGTGCTTACGCTGACCGCAGCACTTTGGCACGTCGGCACATCAGGACAGGTAACTGCAGCGCTTCGGCACATTGGTACATCTGGACCGGTAACTACAGTACCTTGTACCGTTAGCGCTTTGGTTACGGAGAGAAAATGCTTTAATACTTTACTTTACTAAAGTGCAGGGTTGTTATATAATTGTTTTATAGCCGGTTTTCAGTTATCGTTTCAAGCTGTGGGTCGGTACAAGGATAAGGACGAAGATAAGTATAAGGGCCAGGCCCTTTGCTCTTGCGGAGTGGTTGATTTGATAAAGCAGATAAGGCTACGCACTGGCTTTAGTGAGAAAGAAGCGCGCGCATTCATTGCAAAGCCCTTGTTTGAGCGGCCAGACGTTGAAGCGGCTGTACGTGATATCGTAGAGGCCGTGAGGCGGGATGGCAATAAGGCGCTATTTGAATACACGCGAAAATTTGATAAGGTTTCTTTAACCGCTGACACAGTGAGGGTGACTCCAGAGGAGTTTGACGCTGCCTATTCCCTGGTTGAGAGCGATTTTCTAGGGGCCATCAGGGAGGCGAAGGAGCGGATAAGATCCTTTCACGCAAGACAAAGGGGGAACTCCTGGTTTATGGCGGAAAATGGCGCCTTTCTCGGCCAGCTGGTACGCCCCGTTGAGAGGGCCGGTACCTATGTGCCGGGTGGGAGGGCGTCCTATCCCTCATCGGTTCTGATGAACGCCATTCCGGCAAAGGTGGCTGGCGTCGATGAAATTGCAATGGTCGTTCCAGGGGCGACACGTGCTGAGGTGCTGGTGGCGGCAGCTGAGGCTGGTGTCGATGAGGTATATAAAGTTGGCGGGGCGCAGGCAATAGCGGCGCTTGCCTTTGGTACAGAATCGATCAAGAAGGTTGATGTTATAACGGGGCCCGGCAATATATACGTCACGCTGGCTAAAAAGATGGTTGTCGGCTCAGTTGCAATTGATATGCTCGCTGGCCCGAGCGAGGTGGTTGTAATCGCTGATTCTGGCGCCAAACTGGCATATGTGGCGGCGGATCTATTGGCCCAGGCTGAGCATGATCCAGATGCTTCAGCGATTCTCATAACGAACTCGGAAGAGGTGGCCCAGGAGATAGCAGGAGTGGTCGAGGCCCAGCTGGGCAAGCTCGATCGCAGGGATATCGCTGAGAAATCTCTTCAGGAGAACGGGAGGATATTCGTAGTCGCATCGCTGGAGGAGGCCATAAGGTTAGCAAATATCATCGCTCCAGAGCATCTTGAGCTGGCGATTGAAAATCCACTTGAGGCGCTGGGGTCAATACGGAATGCTGGAGCCATATTTTTGGGGTACTATACTCCCGAGGCTGTCGGCGATTACGTTGCCGGGCCGAATCACGTTCTGCCGACAGGCGGGACGGCCCGCTTCTACTCGCCGCTAAGTGTTGATACGTTTCTAAAGAAATCGAGCGTGCTGAGCTTTTCACGGCAGTCACTGGGCATGGTCGCCGATTCAACGATAACCATTGCCGACAGTGAGGGCTTTGGCGGGCACGCAAAATCGGTCAGATATCGCATGGAGGAATAGCATGATCGATCCTCGCCCGCAGGTTGCGGCGCTTAAGCCATACCATACCCCAGATGTTAAAGCGGATGTGATACTCTCTGTAAACGAGAGTCCCTATAACCTGCCTCAGTCCATCATGGATGAGATAAAAGGGGAGTTTGACCAGATAGCCTACAACCGGTACCCCGATCCCTTATCGCTGGAGTTGAGGAAGCTTATAGGCGAGCACTACAATCTCGGGGCTGAGAATGTAATTGTGGGAAATGGCGGCGACGAGGTGATCCAGAACCTGTTCC
>DASQQM010000009.1:0-7104 GCA_035643475.1 Anaerolineae bacterium
ACGCTGACCACGGGCAGCTTACCATCGGTTAGTGTAACCTTCAACCTATTACCTCCTAGCTTGATCCGTTTGCGATGAGCACTTTACCTATAATAGCCTTAGCCTATTGTGTATCTTTTTCTGCAATCAACTATTACCATCAAGCCATCTTGGATTAATTCTCTGAGAAAGACGCATAAATTACAATAAAAGGGCGCTCCCACAGAATGCCATCACTTGCTTCCTTTGATCCTGGGATAAGCTGCGCATTTCGGTTTTGGCGGAGTTTTTAAATCTCAGGACGTCTGGTATAGTAAAGGCTATGAGTGGAACGCAGAGGGATTATACCAGCAAAGCAATAAAATCGCCGGATAAAGTGAGAAGCATGTTCGATGCTGTGGCGGAGCGCTACGATCTGGTGAACCGCCTGCTAGCCCTTGGGATGGATCAGAGGTGGCGAAGGCTTGCCGCGTACAGTACAAGCGCGGGGAAGGAATCGGTCGTGCTTGATGCTTGCACTGGTACCGGGGATCTGGCACTCGCGATCAACTCGGTTACGGGCGCAAAAGTCGTCGGTGTTGATTTCAGCAGGGATATGCTTGATAAGGCAGTAGAAAAGGCTGGCCCTGCTGGGGACCATGGCGATATAACCTTTGTCGCTGCATCGGTTGACAATCTTCCCTTTAGCGATAATATGTTTGATGCTGTAACGGTGGGATTTGGCCTTAGAAATACCCCCGATTACCAATCGGTACTAGCTGAGTTCCACAGGGTGGTTCGACCTGGTGGACGGATGGTATGCCTGGAATTCAGCGAGCCCGAGCTACCGATATTAAGAGGACCATATCGAAAGTTTCTCTCCAATATGGTTCCGCTTATCGGCAGGTTAGCTTCGAATAATTACCGCGCATACAAATATTTGTCTGACAGTATTCAGGTATTCCCACCCCAGAGGGAGCTCGCTCGGATGATGGAGAAAGTCGGCTGGGCCGAGGTGCGCTACAAGAACCTCCTTGGCGGTGTGGTTGCGATTCACGTTGCAGTAAAAGGGGATAGATAGGTCGTATAGGAGAGTGCATTAAGAACGGCCGAGTTCGCCCGTTCTTTTGTTTACGGTATGCTGCCGGATGTAGCCGGCGTAATCCCCTGGCCCTCTTCTGGGGCGGCTTGCTCTGGCGATGGCGCAGGCGTGGGTGCTGTAGTAGGCGCAGGAGTCGGAGAGGGCGTAGGTGCTGGAGCAGGTGTTATTCCTGATTGTGGTTGCGCACTCCCTATATAGGGATCGCCCCTCATGTCCTTAATCCTATCCTGCTGCCATTTCGGCATGAATGTCGGTGTATCCTCATCTCCCTGACCCATACCTTTGGGCATGGCATTTGAGCCATGCCATATTACGTAGGGATTACTCTTTGTGTCCTTCTTGGGTTTTTGCTGTTCCTCTACATTTGCAAAAAGGGCTTTCTCTGGCGATTGCAGCTGAACCCGGTCTCTATCCATGTTCAAGTACATATATGCACTTGCCGCAAGAAGCGAAACCGATATGAACATTATCGATTTTTCAAAAATCGGTTTTTTCAAGCCAGTCTCCTCATTAATAAACACCAGAGATTACCTTCCCTTTAATGATAGCAGACAGTAGAAGCGACCGGAAGCTTTAACTCGTGTTTATATTTCTCACTCTACGGTAAAACACCTTATAGATGAGCAACGCCCATAATAAGGGAGGTTCACGATAATCATGAAATCAATGCAGACCCGACGCACGATTAGGAAATATACAGGCGAGCAAATAACAGAAGAAGAACTTCGTGATCTATTGCTGGCCGCCATGTATGCGCCATCCGCTTGGGGGAAGAGGTCATGGGAGTTTATTGTCATTGACGACGATAAACTGCGGGAAGAACTTGCCAACTTAACTTCGTATTCGGTCCAGGTGTCGTCGGCGCCGGTTGCAATAGTGGTCATGTCTGATAAGACCCTATCTAACACATGGGTTGAGGACGCATCGATCGCCGCAGAACATATTAATCTTGAGGCGGCCAAGCTTGGCCTAGGTAGTTCCTGGATACAGATACGGGGGATGAAGCATAACACCGTGGACGCTGAGGCGTATGTAAGGGATACCCTTAACATACCCGAGAACTACGGTGTTTGCTGCATGATAACCATCGGCCATCCGGCAGAACAAAAATCTCCCCATAATAAAGGTGAGTATTCACCCGAGAAAGTGCATTTCAATAAATTCGGGGAATACAGAACGGCGGCATAATATGGGCTGGTGCCCGTACTGTAACCTGAGCGCTAATCAGCCTCTCAGGCTTACTGGGCATCGGCCTTTTCCACGTAATTATCATTTATCCTGCTACCACGGCATTCTTATTATTCTGCCTTTACGTGATTATCCTTATACAGTGCGCCAGCGCATACGAGATTATAAATAGCCTGTGTGCAAATCCATTGTGATATCACCTGCCGCATATGCCATTACCCTATAAATATTTTTGGGATTATGAACGATAACACTATGTGTATGTGTAGTCGGTCTGATGATGCCCCTCTAAGGGGATAGTGTCTAGAGGGCCGCAGTGGTGTCTCAGGTTTGGTAAATGAATGTTTATGAAAAAACCATATTAGGGGGGTAGAGATGGGTCTGATTGCTTGGATAATATTAGGTCTAATTGCAGGGGCGATTGCCAGGCTCATCGTTCCGGGGAGGCAACCTGGTGGATGTATTGTAACTATACTGCTCGGGGTCGCCGGTGCGCTACTGGGCGGATACATCGGAAGCGTGCTGACCGGAACGGGCATTAGCGGTATCAACGTGTGGAGCATATTCCTGGCTGTAATCGGGTCGATTATTTTAATTTACCTCTGGGCTGCGATTTTTGGCAGGCGCTAGCTACGGTAAAGTCGCTTAAGCTACTCCACAATTTTGTCGATTATTATAACATTTACAGAATTTTACAGTAACCAACAGCGATGAAAGTTCGAGGGGAGATTTATGCTTGTTCAGGATATTATGGCCTCCGATACCATGACCATCAGCCCTTCCGCATCAATTGCGGAAGCTTCCGCCGCTATGCTGCAGAAAGGTACTACCTCGTTATTTGCCTCAAATGGGGGTCGCCTCCTCGGTATTATCACCGACAGGGATATACTGTATGGCGTTGTTGCCAAAGGCCTGTCGCCGACTGACAGAAAAGTATGGGAATTCATGGACTTTAACCCCCCAGTCGCTTATCCCAGTATGAGTATGCTCGAGCTAGTATCACTGATGGATCGGCATCGCTTAACAAGGCTTCCGGTCGTTAAAGATGGTAAGCTAGTAGGAACAGTTACCCTGGCTGATGTAGCTGCTAAGCTTGATATCGCTTAACTGCAAACCAAGCTTGCTCCACCCCCGTTACGGTGCTACAGTATAGTACAGCGTCACAGACGCTGTGCTAGATAGTAGAAAGTAGATAGTAGATAGTAGATTGAATTATTGTGGGAGATAAGTGAAAGGTGAGGGTAAATTGCCTCAAGCATTTTCTACTCGGTCTACTCTCTAATTTCTAATCTCGAGTTCCCCTCCCTTGATGGGAGAAAGGGCGTGAGCCCGCAAGGGGGCAGACGCGGCTACTCGTAGTTGCCCGATTTATCGGGCGATCTTACAGAGTGTAGGAGTAGCCAAGTAGCCACTAGCCAATGAGTGGGTACGAAGTGTAGGCACTACTCTATGAACCACTAACTATGAACTACTAACTACTGGCTGATAGCTAATAGCTTCTTATCGATCAAAGCATGTGTGATGGAGTAGTAGAGATATGAAAGTTAAAGCAGTGAACATCGATATCCCTGGGAGGGGAGCATATCAGCTGTCTAACCTGATTCTCGATATGAACGGCACGATAGCTGTCGATGGAATAATCCCAGATAAAATACTCGACCGCATGAGGGTGTTATCCGAGAGCTTGCATGTCTACATAATCACGGCAGACACCCACGGAAGATTAGATTCTCAGCGGGATAAGATACCGGCCACTATTGAGAAGGTTTTCCCACCGGGGGAGGGCCTTCAAAAGGCCGATTTCTTGGAGCGCATCGGCGCTTCAAGTAGTGTTGCAATTGGAAACGGATCAAACGATGCCGAGATGCTCAAAAAAGCAAAGCTCGGAATTGCCGTAATCGGCAGGGAGGGTTGTGCAAGGGATGCGCTTAATGCCGCCGACATCGTAGTCAACAATCCTGGAGATGCGCTCGACCTGTTGATCAATACCAAGAGGTTGATCGCTTCGTTACGGAGATAAGTTATATAGACAATCACCCACCCCTTTACGAGATAATCCCCGTTCTTAATTCTTGATTATTGGTTGCCCCCTACACAATCAACCCCTCACATGCTGCTCTCATGGCGGTTTTAATGCTCTATCGCCACGGATTCCTAGCAATCGGATTATACCTATATTGAACAGGCGTTTTATTAAGACCCGTTGCGCAAAGTGTCCCAGTTTTCACGAAGACTGGGATGAAAATTTATATTTTTTGGATAAAAGTAGTTGCAAGGTGGAAGAAAGTGGAGTAGAGTGGTTCGTATAGTGAACGCCGAGGGGACTACAAATTGTTTTTTGGAGAGTATCACCATTCGCTAGATGAAAAAGGAAGAATCATATTGCCCGCTAAGTTTAGGGAAGCGCTTGCGGATGGTCTCTTCGTAACAAAATCGTTTGATAACTGCCTCTGGGTGTACACGAAGAAAGACTGGTTCGAGATGGTCGATAAGGTCAACTCACTTCCAACGACAAGGTCGAGCGTAAGGAGCTTCCAGAGGTTCTTTGTCGGAAGCGCAGTGGAGGGCGAAGTGAGCCGCCAGGGCAGGATCTCGATACCACAAAATCTTCGAGAATTCGCTGGGCTTGACAAGGATATAGTGGTTGTTGGTGTAGCGAACAAGCTAGAAATTTGGGCAAAGGAAAGGTACGAGGAGAATATCGCCGGTGTCGAGCACGCCGAGATCGCGGAGGAGATAGCAGAGTTCGGCATATAGGGCGACCACATGAGATATTTTCATAAACCCGTTTTGCTGGCTGAAGTCCTAAAGTACTTAAATAGCACAAATGGTAGCACGGTCATTGACTGCACTTTGGGCGGGGCAGGACATGCAGAGGCAATACTAGATTTAATCACGCCGAAAGGCTTCTTACTAGGAATCGACTTAGATGATGTGGCACTGGACGCAGCAAGGGTTAGATTAGCACGCTTCAGCCAGCAAAGCTTCTCTTTAATTAAGGGTAACTTTAAGGACCTGGATCGGATTCTAACTGGTGCAGGTCTTTATACAGTAGATGGAATCTTATACGACCTTGGTGTTTCTTCGGTTCAATTCGACCGCGCCGAGAGGGGATTCAGCTACAGATTTGATGCTCCTCTGGATATGCGAATGGATCGAAGCCAAAAGCTAACTGCAGCTGATGTAATCAACACGTATGCAGAAGAAGAACTGGTTCGTGTAATAAAAGAGTATGGCGAGGAGCGCTGGGCAAGTAGAATCGTCAGCTTAATTATAAAGGCAAGGAAGAATCGCCCTATTAAGACGACGTTTGAGCTGGTAGATATCGTTAAGGATGCTATACCGGCTGCTGCCAGGCGCCGCGGCGGACATCCCGCCAAGCGGACGTTCCAGGCAATAAGGATAGAGGTTAACGGAGAGATAGAGATTCTTGAAAAGAGCTTTCGCGATGCTGTTAAATGGTTGAGACCTGGTGGAAGGCTCGTAATACTATCCTATCACTCACTGGAGGACAGGGTAGCAAAGGCAGTGATCAACGATCTCTCTAGGGGCTGTATTTGCCCACCTGGTTTACCTGTCTGTACGTGTGGCCGAAGGCCGGAGTTGAGGGTTATTACGAGGGGGGTCGTAAGACCTACCCCCAGTGAGATAGCAGATAATCCAAGAGCTGAGAGCGCCCGGTTAAGGGCTACGGAGAAATTGTAAGAGGTGAGGACAATACAAGCAGCGCGGAAGATGACAACAGCACGGCAGCTACATCGCAGGGAGCAGCCAAGAGCAAGGCAAGAGTTGAGAGTAGTAAGGGGGAAGAACCAGCGCCCGTCACCTGCAGTGGCGATACCTTTTCCGATATTTGTTCTATCGGTCGTTGCGCTTACTTTGGGTCTTATTATAAATGTGGCCCAACAAGCGATGGTATCTCAGCTCAGCTATGAAGTGGATAACGTGAAGAAGGAGATCCAAGCGGCTCAGCAGGTACAAGAAAAGCTATTGGCAGAAAAAGCCAAGCTTGAGTCACCAGAAAGGATCGAATCGATCGCTATAAAAAGGCTCTCTATGGTGAAGGCTCCCAAGATTTCTTATGTTAGGGTCCAACTTGATGCCCCAACAGCGGTTGCCAGTAAATCTCATATCACCGACCGTGCGGGTTCTATTGCTGACACGCCAGATGGCAATATTACAGCAGGAGCGCGGAGTGCCAGATCGGATTAAAGCTCTCGCCAGCAGAGGGTTGTGTAGGTAGGCATCGCCTCAGGAGAAGAGGGAAATATTACCTGTGGGTAGAGTTCGTAGCGTAGAGAGACGATTAAGCTTTTTGCTGGCCATCATCATCATCAGCCTTGTGAGTATATCGGGGCGGCTCTTCTTCGTCCAAGCGGTATCGGCTGCCAAGTACGATAAACTGGCCGAGAGACAGAGGCTTCGCACAATTGAACTTCCTCCAAAACGGGGCACAATCCTCGATAGAAATGGAAACGAGCTTGCGGTAAACGTTATGATGGATACCGTTTATGCGACCCCTCGCCTTATTAAGGATCCCAAAGCGGTTGCGAAAAAGCTTGCCCCGATATTAAAGATGGATGAACGAAAACTCCTCAGTATTCTCATCGAGCAGACTTGGTTTACCTATCTGGTTAGAAAGGCGGATTCCGAGACAGTTCGCCAGGTTAAAAATCTAACTAAAGAAGAGCAAATAAAGGGCATTGATTTTATAAAAGAGAGCAAGCGGTACTATCCAAACTCATCAATCGGCTCTCATGCTCTTGGTTTTGTGGGGATGGATAATAGGGGCCTCGGGGGAATTGAGCTCTATTATGATAACCTGCTTTACGGTAGGCCGGGCAAGATTGTAGCCG
>DASQQM010000010.1:0-4347 GCA_035643475.1 Anaerolineae bacterium
AACCAGAAAACGCTCGAAGAGGCTAGGCATCAACGGGCTGAGCACCCTTGAGGCCGATATCATGGATATCATCTGGCAGTATAAGAAGATAACCGTGCGCGAAGTCCATGAAACCATGCTCGAGGAGGGATACATCCCGTATACCACCGTAATGGCTGCGATGAACAACATGGCTCAAAAAGGTCTTCTTAAGCAGAACAGAAACGGTAAGGCCTATATCTACTCAGCAGCGGTATCACGTACCGTTATGGCAAAGCAGATCGTTGATTCAGTTGTTACCAAGATTCTCGGAGGAGCGTCAACACCGCTCGTCTCACATCTGCTCAAGCTTAAGAATGAAGAAGACGTAGAGAGGTTACTTGAACTAAAGAAGCAGTTGAATAGCTAGCATTCTTGGGAAATTCGAATCTTACACGACTAGAAGCACGGTATATTAGGGTGTAAGCTATAGTTGCTATATTAAAGTAGCAGGCATGGGTGTGTTTATCTTTAAGTAACCTGGTTAGTAAAAAGGGATGAATGAACATGGCAATCGTTTATACTTAGCCATGTTATTTTGGCATTCTATGATTCTATTTAAGCCCTCTTTTGGTATGCTTCCTATCTTTTCTATGTCTACCAGTACTAACGTATGACATAACCATTACCTCCTTCTCATGACATTCGGGTCCGTAGCGATTGCATTCATGCTGCCTACTATACCTACATAAGCTTGCGCCAGCCAGCTAAAATGCTATAATAAGATATTAGGTTTACCCTGAGGTATTAATCTATTAGTATACTTTTTGTCCTAGTTAATAGGTGTGGATTAAACGGCCAGCTGTGGAGATCCTCCGTACCATAGCCAGGATACCATTAATCGCGGAGGAATGGAGGTTTTTCAATTGAAAAGAGGGGCAAAGAAGCGTAGAGCAAAGATCGATGGTTTAAGCCAAATCGAAGCGGACGTCATGCAAATCATCTGGAGGAAAGGCAAAACAACTGTGCGGGAAATCCATGAGGAAATGCTACCTCATGGGTACATTCCCTACACAACGGTCATGGCGGTAATGGCAAATCTTGCCCAAAAAGGAGTACTTAAGCAGAACAGGAATGGCAAGGCTTACCTATACAATCCAGCTATTAGTAGCACTAAGATAGCAAATGATATCGTCGATAGCATCGTGGACAGAATTCTCGATGGTTCACCAAAACCTATCATAGCGCACTTGCTTGGGCTCAAAAGCGAAGCCGAGGTTGATGAACTTATAGAGCTTAAAAGTAATCTCGGCACTTAGCTAATGGTCTGCAGCTATGTGCTAACCTATTTAAGTACGTCGTTACTTTTACCTATGGCCGGAGATTTTTCACCGCATCGAAGTCAAGCCTTTTAATAACCTCAACCAAGAGCTTAACAGTATTTTCAAAATCGTTGTGATCTATGACCGCTACATGGCTGTGAATGTACCTGGTGGGAACACCGATAACGAGAGTGGGCACCCCGATACCGTGGAGGTGGATTCTGCCTCCATCGGTACCTCCCCTCGTCCCGGCCTGGAACTGATGCGGAATATCGTTTTCCTCGGCAACCTGTACAACCAAATTCCGGAGCTTTACGTTTGGGATGAGGCTTCCATCTAGGACGACGATTGCGGGGCCCTTGCCAAGCTTCGACTGGGCCTCGTTCTCTCTCACTCCCGGGGTATCACCTGCAATTGACACCTCAGCGGTAAATGCAACATCCGGATCGATAAACTCAGTGCTCGTTTTTGCACCCCGAAGGCCAACCTCCTCCTGCACAGTACCAACCCCGAAAACATTATTAGGATGCTCGATATCCCTAAGCCTCTTGATAACCTCCACAAAGACTGCGCACCCAACGCGGTCATCCATCGCCTTCCCCATCAGCTTGCTATCTTTTTTCATCCTCGTGAACGGGCTGTTAACAACGATCGGATCACCTGGCCTCACTCCCATTGCCTTGGCCTCTTCATCGCTTGAAGCACCGATATCGATAAACATATCTTTCATCTCAACAACCTTTTTTCTTTCCTCGGGAGCCAGCACGTGAGGCGGCTTGGACCCGATCACCCCAGGGACATCACCTTTGCTCCCCTTAACCGTCACCCTTTGCGCGAGCATAACCTGATCCCACCACCCCCCGAGGGGCTGAAACTTGATGAACCCGTCTTTGCTGATAAATGAGACCATTAGGCCAATCTCGTCCATGTGGCCTGCGATCATTACGCGAGGCTCGCCGGCCGTACCCGTCTTCTCAGCAATAATGCTTCCCAGGTTATCAATCTCAATACTTGTAAACGGCTCAAGATGGCGCCGTATTGTCTCCCTAACCTCACCCTCAAAACCTGAAACTCCAGTCGCATTTACCAGCTCCTCTAGAAGCTGAATCGAATCTGACATCAACAGCTCTCCCTCCAACTAAAGTCAACCTAGCAATTAATCTTATCTTAAGACTACTACCCGTATCCAGGAATAATCTAACAATACAGCATGTTGGGTAGTTTAACCATTAACCTCTCTTAGGTATTGCCCTTATAACACATGCATTTTCCACGTCGATTGCCTTTTTAGACACGCAAACCGCCTTTTCAGACAAATTCTATATAAACAAAAGAGTGGCTATCGTAATATTGTCTCAAGTTTTACCCAGCACCGGGCCCTCTAACGGGAACGTTTGTTTAGGCTTACACTACGGGTCACATAGATTGTGGTATAGAACTAGTGTTTACAGAAGGAACCCAAGACGTCCTAATGGATGAACTAGAAATACTTATCTTAAACCATATATTGCCAACAGTCGCAGGGTCCGCTTTTTCGTTATTTCTCGTACTGCTCACTCTCAATATATTTTTTATAAAGAGACCACATATACGGTATGCATTTCTCTTTATCCCGATGGTTAAGCCCCTTTACGTCTTAATAACAGGCATACAATTGCCAGGAATCGATACAATAGCGAATCGATTCCTGCTTTTAATTCAAATTCCTAATCTGGCAAACCTCATCCCATCACCCCATTATGGCTCTGCATTTAAACCCTCCGATGCAACGGTGCTAAGACCCGAGACAACCGGTCTATTATCTCTGGTGGTAACCATTGCTGTAATAGCAACAGTATTGCTTGTCTTCTTTCGCTGGTTGGGACTTTTGGCGTTTAGAAAAAAGCTAATCACGGGAAAGGAACTGGACCAGGGTAAGCACGAATCACTCCTTGTCCTGGTCAAGGACCTCAGCCTGAGGGCAGGAATAAAGACTCCAAGAATCATTATCGTGGACGCGCCAAGCCCATTTGTACTCGGGATTAAAAACCCAGCAATTATCCTCCCCGACGGGCTTATAGATGAGCTAACCGAGGAAGAGCTCGAGGTCGTATTAGCCCACGAGATAGCTCATATTAAGAGAAAAGATAACCTCTGGCTCTGGCTTGCCACCTTCTGTCGGGACATAATGTTTTTTAATCCGGTCGCCTGGTTTACACTTGAGCTACTCTCAAACGAAAGAGAGCGGGCGGCAGATAGCTTTGCGGTTACCCTTACCGCAAAACCAATTGCTCTCGCGAGCTCCATCATAAAGGTTGCAGAAAAAATAAATACGGGCACGATAAGCGCGAGTCCACGCGTTAAGCCGGCCTGGGCTGTTGCAAAAACTCACCTTGCTCCTAGAAATAGCCTTGAAAGAAGGGTGAGTCACCTTTTAAAGTTTAAACCTTACAAGAAGTTGGCTCTGAAGATAGTGCCAATTGCATTCCTATTTCTGGTGCTCTCTTACGCACAGTTTACCGTTAATATAAGAATCTCAGAAGATATGATTTTCTCCTTTTTCGGTTGATAGGGCACCTGCCCCACGCTACACCCCTCACTCGGGACACCTGAGCTCAAATAGCTGGAGGATCGAGAGGAGCTCATCTTGCCCGGGAAGTTCATCTTCAGAGGTTACGATCCACTCTTCCTCAAGAGAGCCAAACTTATCGGCGAGAAAAACCGATGGGTAGGGTAGATTCGTTTCCGGATTAATATAGGTGTACTTATTTGTCACCTCACCAGTCGCGTCGGATAGAACCGGGAACGGGAGATCCAGCTCATTGGCCAACTTGGTGAGCTCGCTTATGTCGCCTATACCTACTGCGAGCACTTCGGCATTTAATCGCCTGTAATTATCATAATTTTCCGTAAATTCCTTTAGTACCTTCCTGCATTCAACGCAAACCGCTCTCCCGAAGAAATAGAGCGCCAGATGCTTACGCTGCTTGTAATCCCACGTTCTTACATTCCCACCCCTGGCCGAGGGCAGGTTAAAAAAAGGAATGATCGTCCCTACACGTACCTTCTCCTTTAGTTGTGCCACCTC
>DASQQM010000011.1:0-7112 GCA_035643475.1 Anaerolineae bacterium
TTCGAGGAGCACCTCCGCAAAGCCCATGACGCCGAGACCGATCTTCCTGTTCGCCTTAGCCATGTAATCGATCTGAGGTAGCGGATATTTGCTTGCGTCGATCACGTTATCCAGGAAGTGGATGGCTAGGCGAGTGGTATCCCTGAGCTTATCCCAATCGATGGAGTCATCCTTTACCATCGTATGCAAGTTAATCGAGCCCAGGTTACAGGGCTCGTAGGGCAATAATGGGACCTCCCCGCACGGGTTCGTGCTTTCGAACGAACCGACGTCAGGCGTCGGGTTGGCCGCGTTGGCGCGGTCAACAAAGAACAACCCCGGATCACCTGTTCTCCAGGCCATGGCTACTAGCAAGTCAAAGAGGTATTTTGCCGAAAGCTTACCGGCAACCTCACCATTCCTGGGATTTATAAGGTTGAAATCCTCACCCTTCTCGACAGCTTTTATGAACTCGTCGGTGACCGCAACGGAGACGTTGAAGTTGGTTAGCATGCCCTCTTTCTGTTTGGCGGTGATGAATTCGACAATATCCGGGTGATCGTAGCGCAGTATCCCCATATTTGCGCCCCTGCGCCTCCCGCCCTGCTTTATGACATCGGTTGCGACATCGAATATCCTCATGAATGACACGGGGCCGGAGGCAATGCCCTTTGTCGACTTAACGATGTCACCTCTTGGGCGAAGCCTCGAGAACGAAAAACCTGTTCCTCCACCACTCTGGTGGATAATCGCCATGTGCTTTACCGCGTCGAATATATCGGGGATTGAATCCTCGACGGGAATGACAAAACATGCTGCCAACTGGCCGATCGAGGTGCCGGCGTTCATAAGAGTCGGCGAGTTCGGCAGGAACTCGAAGTTTGCCATCATGGCATAAAACGCTTCTTCGGTTGCCTTTACGTCCGCATGCGGGTCATACAGTCGATCAGGCGCTGCTACCGCTGCGGCAACCCGCCTGAACATCTGGCTCGGCGTCTCGACGACGTTTCCCTGCTCGTCTTTTAGTAGGTACCTTTGGCTGAGGACCTTCGCCGCGTTTACGCTCACCTTTATATCATTAAGGGGTACCCCCACAAATTTTCTGGCGGCCCGTATGTTAGCCCGCATGTTGCGATAGAGTATGTAGGCCTTGGCAACTTCAGGATAATTCTCATCAATTAAGACCCGCTCGACGACATCCTGGATATCCTCAACGCCCGGCACCGGTCTTTTATCGGCGGTCTCCTCAAGCCTATCGACCACCTTTTCAGCTAGGTCGGCGGCGAGCCTGCCATCGGGGTGTCCGGTCGCGTTGAGTGCTTTATGTATGGCATCAGCGATCTTACGCACCTCAAAATCGACGACTCGTCCATCTCTCTTGCGAACCTTCGGTATTATCTGCCGCTGCATCTTTATCCTCCTATACCGGCCAGTCTCCTTGGCGAATTTCGCAGATTGTCTGAGGTTGTGGATATGCCAAGTATACCCATCGTATCGGTAAAGTATCGTAACCGACACATCGGCATTATTAGTATTGCCGTTAACAGGCAAAAGGGGTTTTCACCACCTATGCGCCCCGGTTACTCGACATCGGACCGCGTCGGCCGCGTCCTATACGGAATGGGGACGTATTCGACCGATGGCCGCCGCTGCTGTGTCTGCGGGTAGAGCTGCATGAGTTGGTGAAACTCTTTTGGCAATTCATTGCTTACTGATAACCCGAGCTTCTTCGCCTGCTCGACATCTATCGGATAATCGTGGGTCCACTGGCCCTCGCTCATCGTCTTAGCTACCTCACGCGCCTGCTCCTCCGGCATCCTATCCTTTACAAGGTCGAATATTACCTGCTCTACCTGCCGTATTGCCTTCTTAGCGATATCGGCAAGTATAAGGGTATCATCATCTCTATTGCTGGGGTTCGGCGTGTCAACTGCGGCGATAATCGATGCCGCGGGGTAGGTTGCGCCCCTGGGGGTGCCGATCTGTGGATCAACCGGGCCAAGTACCGCGTTCTCGTCCATGACGATCTCGTCCGCAGCGAGCGCTATGAGGGTGCCGCCCGACATCGCGTAGTGTGGCACTACGACTGTCACCTTGGATGGATGCCTTTTTAGGGCGAACGCTATCTGTTCTGAGGCCAGTACTATCCCACCAGGTGTGTGCAGTACGATATCGATCGGTACATTTGGGTCGGTCATCCGGATTGCCCGTAAGATCTGCTCCGAGTCCTCGATATCGATGAACCGGGCGAACAGGATTCCCAGGAAGCTTAATGCTTCCTGGCGGTGGATCAACGTTACGAGACGCGTCTTTCTGTCCTCCTCTATCTTATGGAGATATTGGAGCCTTCGCATCTCAAGCATGCGCCTCTGGAATGCAGGGATGATAAGTGCCAGTATAAAGAATATGAAGAGTATATCTGAAATACCTATGCTCATATGAGTATGCTCCTTAGCCTCCGGTCTCCCTGAGGCCAAAAGTGTTATTTGTTTTCGTCAGCGATGGATGCGTTCAACTCGGAAACGAGAGCACCAGATCAACACCGCGAAGCGGTGCACCCCGTTCGATATCCACGCTGCTCTCCTTAGTAGATTCCCAATTAGGGACATATATATGCATGAAGCCTTAACAAGCCTAGAAGTGGCAGCCCCCACATTGGTTATGTGATTTATGGCATGTCAGGCACTTATGTAACCCTCCGGGAATTTTCGACTTTACCTTATTGTATGCTTCAATTTCGCTGTGCGCGACGGTCAAGCCTCTCTCCTGCCTTATATTACTGGGGACCCTTCTGCATGGGAGCGGCCCCAATGCGACTGCGCACCATGGATTAAAAAATTTGCATCGCCTCCTTATTTAGGTCGTGCGAAATTGTTATAATAAAAACCAATAATTCACCCGATTATCAATAATAATTGTTTATTGGAGGAAGCGCATGAATATAAATCAACTCAGGGCATTTGTTAGTATTGTTGAGAAGGGGACGTTTTCGGCCGCTGCACGGACGATGGGTGTCTCCCAGCCCGCGGTAAGCCTGCAAATACAGGCGCTTGAGGAATATATCGGGGTTGACCTACTCGATAGAAGAACGAAGAAAGTGCAGTTAACGGAAGCGGGGAGGCTCTTCTATCCGACCGCACTTCAAATAGTATCGCAGGTCGACAACGTCCAGCACCAGCTTGAGGAGCTCGGCGAATCGGTCAGGGGACGGCTCTCGGTTGGCGGTAGCACGATCCCGGGGGAATACGTGCTCCCTAAACTTCTCGGCAGGTTTAAAAAGGAGTACCCGGATGTTTCCATCACGTTAAGGATCGGCGATACGAGCGAGATAGCGGAGCAGGTTATCTCTGGCGAGCTCCAGGTTGGCTTGATCGGGGCGAAGATCGGAGCTGGGCAGCTCAACGCCCGGCCGTTTCTCCACGATGAGCTCGTATTCATCGTTCCGGCCGACCACAAGTTGGCGCAGAAGCACGTGCTCACGCTCTCCGATCTAAGTGAGGCGGAGTTTATCACCAGGGAGCGGGGGTCCGGCACGAGACAGACAATAGAGAACTACCTCACCAAGCATGGCCTAAGCATCGATGGGCTTAACGTTGTAATGGAGCTCGGCAGCACCGAGGCGGTAGTAAATGCGGTAAGCGCTGGGCTTGGCGTCTCTATGGTATCCAAGTGGGCAGCAGAGAGATCGCTTAAGCTTGGTGAGTTGGTCACCGTAAGGGTACCGGGGTCGCCGGTTGCTCGGGACCTTTACCTGGTGGCAAGCAAGCATACGCCCACCAGGTCGGCGCAGGCGTTTCTATCGTTCCTAGAGGCGCTAGATATAGATGAGATAAAGCCTTAGTTTTTTTTGTTTCTCGCACAAGGGTATTAAATATTGTGTAAGAAAAAATATGACAAGGAGGTGGCAGGGTAGTGGCGCTCAGTGCGAGGAACCAGCTCAGAGGTACGGTAACTTCTGTAGAAAAAGGGATAATTACCGCTAAGGTTGTTGTTAAGATAGGTGACAACCAGATAACCTCGGTGATAACCAAGGACGCAGTTGAAGACCTCGATATAAAAGAAGGCGATGAGGTCGCGGTTGTCATCAAGGCTACAGGAGTTATGATCATGAAATAATAATTTGAATAAATGCAGGATTGGATTCTCCGAGCTGGTAAGCCTAAGGGATATACTATGGCAGCCAGCCGATAGGGTTAGGATGGAAACGTCCTGGCCTCCCGTGTTTGGAAAGGAGACACAATTGAAGAAGTTCACCCCCGTTTTGTTGATAATTACTTTATTGCTGACCGTTTTCACCATTATCGGTTGTTCTACTAACCAGAAAGTGGAAGTAAAATCATCCGGTAGCACCGAAAACCCCGTCAATAAAGGCACCATCATTTTAGCCACCACCACCAGCACTCAAGATACCGGACTGTTAGATGTACTGATTCCTGCTTTTGAAAAAAGGACCGGCATTACGGTAAAGACTATTGCAGTTGGCACGGGCGAGGCCCTCAAGATGGGTAAGCGCGGCGATGCCGATGTGCTCCTTGTCCATGCCCGCCAATCTGAGGACGAGTTCATGGCCAAGGGCTTCGGTAAGGTGAGAAAAGACGTCATGTACAATGATTTCGTCCTCATCGGGCCAAAGAGCGATCCGGCCGGGATCAAGGAGGCCACAAGCGCCGCTCAGGCTTTTAGGATGATAGCATCTAAAGGGGCAGTTTTTGTCTCACGTGGAGATGACTCGGGCACCCACAAAAAAGAGCTTACAATCTGGGAGAAGGCTGGAGTAAAGCCCATCGGCGCATGGTATATCAGCACTGGTCAAGGTATGGCGGCGACCATTCGTATTGCAAACGAGAAACAAGGCTACACGCTCTCAGATAGGGGCACCTATCTAGTTCAGAAAAACAACATTGACCTTGCCATCGTGCTTGAGAAGAAGAAAGACCTTCTGAATCCTTATGGAGTGATAGCGGTAAACCCAGATAAATTCCCGAAGGTTAACTATAAGGGAGCAATGGAGTTCGTCGGTTTTATCACCGCTGCTGAGGGTCAGAAGATAATTCGTGATTTTGGCAAGGATAAATATGGCCAGGCGCTCTTTACGCCGGACGCTAAAAAATAGGGTCCAGGGACCAGGGTCCAGGGATGTGGGTAAGAGACGTGGGTACTATTCTATGAACTACTAACTATGATCTACTAACTCTTGTATGTGCCAACGTGCCAATGTAGTTGCCCCATTTATGGGGCGATCTTCGATAGTGCTGCAGTTGCCAGTTAATGTGGGTAAGAGACGTGGGCACTACTCTATGAACTACTAACTACTAACTATGAAGTGTGCTAACGTACAAATGTCAGTGAAGGATAGAGGTGTGGGAGAGTTACCCAGCGCTGCAGAAGATCGGCGAATGGGTGAAGTATGGAATTATTATTTGCTGGAATCAAACAAGCTCTCATACTGATCTTCACCGGTGACCCCCTGGTGCTTGAAGCGACACTGCGCTCGCTTCAAACGTCGGGGAGCGCCGTCTTGATCTCTTTGCTCTTGGGAGTTCCCCTTGGGCTCTTGCTTGCGCTTACTCGATTCCCGGGAAGAAACTTAATCGTTGCGATTGTCAACGCCGGCATGGGTCTTCCCCCAGTTGTCGTCGGACTCTTCATTGCGATTCTTTTGTGGCGCTCGGGAGCTTTTGGCTTTCTGGGACTTATGTACACGGTGCCCGCGATGGTACTCGCCCAGGTCATCATAGCGATGCCGCTTGTGGTGGGGCTTACCATTTCAGCTATTCAACAGCTTGATCCAAAACTCAGGCTACAGGCCCTTGCCCTTGGTGCGAGTAAGACTCAGATGCTTATAACCTTAGTAAAAGAGGCGAGACTCACCGTGCTTGCCGCGGTAATCGCCGGTTTTGGTGCGATCATCTCGGAAGTGGGCGCGGTTATTATGGTCGGTGGCAATATAAGCGGCCAGACGAGAGTTTTGACCACGGCGATTGTTGAGCTTGTTGGCAAGGGCGATTTTAGCCGGGCGCTCGCTCTAGGGTTCATCCTGCTTGCTATAACCTTTGCGGCGACGTACGCATTGACTCTTTACCAGCAAAAGGGGGTGGGGGTATGGCGCCGCACCTCATAGTTAAAAATCTGGTTAAGCGATACGGCGCAAAGAGCGTTTTAGGTGTGGACGAGTTGGTTGTCGAGCGAGGCAAGGTGCTCACCGTAATTGGCCCCAACGGATCGGGTAAAAGCACGCTTCTCCGCCTGATCGCTCACCTTGAAAAACCAACTAGCGGGAGCATCGAGTTCGTCGGAGGGAACAGCGCTAAAGATGATCTCAGCATTCGCAGGCGACTCGCATTCGTATTTCAGGATCCGCTTCTTTTTACGGGAACAGTTTTTGACAACATCGCCTATGGCTTGAGGATACGCAAGGTCGCTAAGGGCGAGATAAAGCAGAGAGTCAAAGAAGCCTCGGAGGTGTTCGGCATAATGCACCTACTAGATCGACCAGCCAATCTTCTATCTGGTGGCGAGGCGCAAAGGACGTCCCTTGCGCGCGCATTTATATTAAAGCCCGAGTTGCTTCTATTAGACGAGCCAATGGCCTCGCTTGATCCTCCGACACGCGAGTCGCTGATCATCGACCTTAGTGAAATACTCGAGAATATGAAGACGACCGTGATTTATATAACCCATGAGCTTACCGAGGCCATGATGCTAGGCGATCGCTGTGCGTTTATTGATGATGGGCGCATAATTCAAACAGGAAGCCCGCGCGATGTGATGGCGTATCCAACCAACCAGAAGATTGCTGATTTTGTGGGCGTTGAGAATATCCTTAAAGGAAGGATTATTGGAAGAGATAATGGGCTTGTCCGGGTTAAGATAAATGGCTCAGAGATTGAAGCTGTCAGCCATAGCGAATCAAACGACAAAGTTTGGGTGTTTATTCGACCCGAAAATGTTACTATTACATTGGTAGATTCTGCTAGCCCGACAAGTGCACGGAATCGCTTTTCGGGAGCAATAACAAAGATTCTAGACTTAGGTGCACTTTATCGTGTAGTTATCGACTGCGGCTTTCCGTTGGTCGTATTTGTGACCAAGCGATCGACCGAGGAAATGGGTCTTTATGTTGGTCAACCGGT
>DASQQM010000012.1:0-4489 GCA_035643475.1 Anaerolineae bacterium
TATCGATGATACCCCGAGCATAGGAATCCTTGAGGTCAGAGCCAAGGCAAGGCGCCTTTTTGCCCGGCATTCACCGGGCGTAATCATCGTCGATTACTTGCAGCTGATGCAGTCGTATCGAAGGATAGAGAACAGGCAGCAAGAGATTGCTGAGATATCAAGGGGTTTAAAGATACTCGCCAAGGAGCTCGAGGTGCCGGTTATAGCACTCTCGCAGCTCTCCAGAGCGGTCGAGCACCGGAGCGATAAGCGCCCGCAGCTAAGCGATCTTCGTGAGTGCGTAACGGGCGACACGCTTGTTGTGCTGGGTGATGGGCAACGGATTCCGATCCGGATGCTGGTAGACACCCAGCCTGAGGTGCTCGCTGTTTCGCCGAGCGGGCGCATCATCCCCGCCTGGAGTGATAAGATATGGTCTGTCGGCAAGCGTCCTGTCTTCGCGGTTCGCTTAGCAAGCGGTCGCACCATCCGTGCGACAGCCCAACATCGCCTGCTAGGAGCAACCGGTTGGCGGCGGGTAGAAAATGTAGGCAAAGGCGATCGAATTGCCCTGGCACGCTCGATTCCGGAGCCGGTAAACACCATCGGCTGGCCGGATGCCCGGGTGGCGCTGCTCGGTCACCTGATTGGCGACGGCAGTTATCTTTCTGGCCAGCCTATGCGCTATACGACGGCATCAGAGGAGAATAGCAAGCTAGTTGCAGAGGCAGCCCATGAGGAGTTTGGCGCAATCGTAACTCGATATGCTGGCCGGGGTAACTGGCACCAGCTTTTAATTAGTGGCAACGGCAATCGCTGGGCTCCTGCTGGAGTCAATGCCTGGTTACGAGAGCTTGGCATTTTTAACCAGCGTTCATACGAAAAGCGTATCCCCAATGAGGCGTTCAGGTTGTCAAACCGTCAGGTTGGTCTTTTACTACGGCATTTATGGGCAACAGATGGGACAATCTCGCCGCGCTCAGAAGGCTCGCGCGGCTCGGCGGGCGTCTTCTTCTCAACATCGAGCGCGGGACTCGCAAACGATGTGGCGTTTCTCCTCCTGCGGCTCGGTATCGTGGCACGCATACGCTATGCTCAACAAGGAACATCACGCCCCTGGTACAACGTGAATATCTCTGGAGCAGAGGATCAAAGGCGATTCCTTAAAGTAGTCGGCGCTTTTGGGCCCCGGTGCGAGGGGGCTGGGCGACTCTCTCAGCATCTTCTTCACATAACGTCCAATACCAATGTAGATACGCTCCCGCGTGAAGTATTTGGGCAGATCAAGCAGCTGATGGCAGCGGGTGGCATAAGCCACCGGGCTATGGCAGCAATGCGAGGGACATCATACGGGGGAAGTGCCCACTTCTCATTTGCGCCCTCTAGGGCGGTCGTTGCGGAATATGCAGAGGTTCTTGATAATGATATGCTCCGCGAGCAGGCGACAAGCGACCTCTTCTGGGACACAGTCATCGAAATAGCTCCCGATGGCGAGGAGGAGGTCTTCGACCTCACAGTCCCCGGGCCATCGTGCTGGCTTGCGGACGGGATCGTTAGCCATAATTCGGGAGCCATTGAACAGGATGCAGACATCGTTATGTTCATTCACCGCAATATATACGGCAATCCAGATGATATCGATGCGATGGAGGAGCGGGGTACCGCCGAGGTAATAGTAGCAAAGCACAGGAATGGGCCGATCGGCGTGGTAAATCTCACCTTCCTTGAGCACTACACCAGGTTTGTCGATCATGCGAGGAACGGCTAGGGGTATACCTGTTGGGCGCCCTTTGTTCACAACCAGCGCATTGAGCCTCCTCTACTTATGATCATCTAAACAGTCGGGACTGTGCTGTCTGTATTGTGCCAAGCCCTAGACTTCCTTATCGCAAGCAATGATTTCAATCGCTGATAATCTGTTAAGTTATGGATTACAAGATTATCTAGTCGGCCTAGTGATGTGGGCTATTCCCTATTCGGGGCTGCGCAGATATACGTTACGAAAGGGAAGCTTGCGGTTTCCTTAGCTATAATCCAACCAGATCCTTTGATCATGGCGTTGACATTTTGCCTGGTAAAATCAAAGAATACTCGTGGCTCAAAAGCGGCGAGCGGATACCTAAATAAGCGCCAGAACAATGGCCACTGGCTGATGCCAAATTCCATCACAACCAGGCGTTTTGAAATACGCCGGGCCTCCTTAAGGGCTTTTCTGGCTTCCTCGACCGTCATCTCGTGAAGCCCAAGGACGATAAGTGTTACATCAAACTCCTTGTCGGAAAAGCTGGTATGCGTCGCGCTCATCACCATGAAATTGATGCCATCCGCCCGCAGGTCGTCCCTGGCTCTTTTAATGCGCTCTTCTGAAATGTCGATTGCTGTGACGCGGTCGGTCTTTTCTCTGGCGGCAAACGCCATGCCCCCGACCGCCGTTGCCATATCGAGGACCTTTATCCCCGGCTCGATCCCGGCCCCGGCGATAATCTGCTCTCTAAACCGGGAGGACCTTCCCGGACCGCTTAATACCTCAAGTACGATGGTTTCGATTTTCTCCCGTATACTCACAACATTCTCCTAGTGTCGGGCAGGGCCCGTGATGGGAGAATCATACACCAAACCTGGTAATTATAGCCAGCCCGGTCGTACCAGGCCCTGAAGCACCTCGCGAAACGTGAGGGTGGAGAATTGATTATTCCGGGCAACATTCCGGCATCAATACTGTAGGTGCCATGTGCTTCCATTCTCAGAGAGCGGCAAATTGTATTGTTAACCATCTATTAAAAGCCATTTTCTTGACTTTAGCTGGGCTTTTAGCTATGCTAAAAGCGCACTTGTTCACGATCACACCGGATCAAACGATCTGGCGGATACAATACTTTCAAGATTTATAAGGTGGATTTGCCAGCGCCTGCACGATCCGATGTGCAGGCACATTAATGATAAAATTAAAGCGGCAGGACTCAGATAGACGGCAGGGTTGTAGGAATTATCATGTCCAATAGCCTTCTGTTTGAGTTTTTTTGTGCGCACGAAGGTGAGTTACGATGGCAGATTACGATGTCATCATAGTCGGAAGCGGCCCAGCCGGTATATTTGCAGCGCTTGAGTTCGCCAAGGGTGAGAAGCTCAATGTGCTCATTCTCGAAAAAGGGCCGGATGTTAACAAGAGAAAATGTGCAGAGAGACTGACCGGGAAGTGTATCAACTGCGAACCCTGTCGCATCACCTCCGGTTGGGGCGGTGCCGGCGCGTTTAGCGATGGCAAACTTACCCTCTCAACCGAGGTCGGCGGGTGGCTCGGCGATTATATTGGAGACAAAGAGCTTGAAAACCTGATACAGTATGTGGACGACGTATATGGCCAGTTCGGTGCTCCAGCCGAGGTACACGGAACGGGCGATGAGAAGGTACGCCAGCTTCAGCGACAGGCGGTTCTTGCGGATATGCGGCTCATCCCGATGAAGGTTCGTCATTTGGGGACCGATCGCTGCTATGACATAATAAAGTTGATGAAGGATCGCCTGATACCCCACGTGGATATCAGGACCGGCGTTCCGGTGGTCAACCTGCTTACGGAAGACGGGCGCGTTACCGGTGTTACAACCGCTAAAGGTGAGGACATAACGGCCGATCACGTCATCGTCGGGCCGGGCAGAGAGGGCGCCGGCTGGCTCAATAAAGAGGTGAGAAGGCTCGGTCTCTCGCCAGTGAACAATGCGGTCGATATCGGAGTTCGGGTAGAGGTCCCGGCAGTTGTCATGGAGCCCCTTACCAAGGAACTCTACGAGCCGAAGCTAATCTATAGCACGAAGTCGTTTCAGGACCGGGTAAGAACGTTCTGCGTCTGCCCTTACGGGGTGGTCGCGTCAGAATCAACCGATGGGATAACCACGGTAAACGGCCACAGCTATGCCGAGAAGAAGACGGAGAATACCAACTTTGCATTGCTGGTAAGCACCATGTTTACCGAGCCTTTCAAGGAGCCCATCGCATATGGAAAGTACATCGCGCAGCTTGCAAACCTGTTGGGCGATGGGATAATTGTACAGCGCCTTGGCGATTTAATGGATGGACGTCGCTCAACGCCCGAGCGAATTGCACGGGGCACGACGGTACCGACCTTTACCGATGCAACGCCTGGCGACCTGAGCTTTGTCCTACCGTACCGGTATATATCCGACATAAAAGAGATGCTTGCGGCGCTCGATACGCTTGCACCGGGGGTAAACTCGAGAAATACCCTCCTGTACGGCGTGGAGGTTAAGTTCTACTCTTCCAGGCTCAAGCTTAAGCCTACCCTGGAGACGGAGATTGAAAATTTATACGCCATTGGCGATGGAGCTGGAGTTACCAGAGGTCTTATGCAATCCTCGGCAAGCGGTGTAGTGGCGGCACGTGCAATACTTAGTTCGATAGCTGGGAGGAAACAATGCCTGCAACGGTCATAATTGGAACGCAATGGGGAGATGAAGGAAAAGGAAAGGTCACCGACTGGTTAGCAAAAGAGATG
>DASQQM010000013.1:0-12341 GCA_035643475.1 Anaerolineae bacterium
GAAGCACGGTCGGCTCAGAAATCGTCTAAAAAAGACCGCATGTACGAGGCCAACCGGTTAGCGATGTTGTTTTACCAGAATGTATTGCATAAAACTGCTGAGGGTGAGCGGGGCCGTTCCTACTTAAAGAAAAGGGGCTTACATGCCGATATTGTGAGAGAATACGGCATCGGATTAGCGCCCCAGGCCTGGAGTTTGCTCAGGGATTATCTTGCGAAGAGGGGTTATACTTATGAGGAACTCCTCGAGGCGGGGCTTGTTGTTAAAGGGTCCCGGGGGTACTACGATAGGTTCCGCGGGAGACTAATATTTCCGATCACCGATATCAGAGGACGCGTGATCGCGTTTGGTGGCAGGGTTCTAGATGGGGGGCAGCCTAAATACCTAAACTCCTCTGAAACCCCGATATATCGCAAGAGCGCAACCCTATATGGCCTCTCTATGGCGAAGAACGAGATTGCGAGAGAGGGCTCGGCGCTTGTAGTCGAGGGCTATACGGATGTCATTGCGCTCTCGCAGGCCGGGATAAAAAATGCCATTGCGACGCTTGGTACGGCATTTACCGCCGGGCATATCGAGCTTCTTAAAAGGTTTTCCGACCGCATCGTGTTGGTATTTGATGCCGATGTGGCTGGGACGAAAGCTGCGGAGAGCGCGAGCGCGTATCTCTCAGAGTTCAGACCTCCAAAGACTGAGGCCTTACGGGATCTGGAACGGAGAAGTGGGGTCACGGGGATCGACGTAAGAGTTGTTGTCCTACCTCGAAACCTGGATCCTGCAGATTACATCGCACTGCAGGGTGCGGACGATTTCCGGGTGTTAATTAACTCGGCGGAACCATTTTTTGACTTTTACTTGACTAGGGAGCTAGATAAATATAATATCAGTGAGACTCAGCAAAAGGAGCAGGCTGCGCTCGCAGGCCTTAAGTTCATTGCAACACTTGATCCCTTAACGCACGAGGAGTATCTTGGAAAAATTGCCCGGAAGCTCGAGCTTGATGAGAGAGTGCTTGCAGTAAGATTCAACGCCATGTTTAAAAAGAGCATGCCGATACGGAGTGAGGCGAGAAGGGCGTCGATTAACCCCCAAGATAAGGTCGAGAGGTCACTACTTCACCTAATGATGAAGTATTCTGGTATCAGAGAGAAGATTACAGCAGAAGTTGTGGAGGATTACTTCGTTTCCCCAGCTCATGCCCAGCTTTTTGCAGTTTTAAAGAAGATGGGTGCGGGTAAATTCGATACAAAGGTGCTGGACGATCTTGACAAAGGCCTGAGGGCAAGAGCCACGGCGTTGTTCTTAGCTGAGCCGGAATACGAAGAGAAAAATGTATCAAAATATTTTGAGGATATTTTAGCATCGTTCAAGGATTTTTACTTTAAACGTCAAATTAGTAAATTAAGGCAAAAATTAGAATCCCCGTCGGTGCAGAAGGATAAGGCTTACTATGATGCGCTATTTGAAGAATTAATAGCGCTTGAGGCAAAGAGACGAGCCTTACGCTAAGAATGGTGGCTTGATTGGAGGAAGTTTTGGGTGAATACCCGTATTAACGAGCTTGAGATTCAAGAAGTAAAAGAGCTTATATCGAAGGGACAGGGAAAAGGTGTGCTCACGTCCGATGAGATCAACGATGCGCTGCAGACGATCGATCTTACAAGTGAGCAGATAGATAACATCTACTCGTACCTGTTCAACATCGGTGTCGAAATTGTCGATTTAAGTGATGACGGCGTAGCCGAAGAAGAAATCGAGGCCGATACTGAAGAGGTCGAGGTAGAGGAAGAGGAGGTTGAAGAAAAGCCCAGTCGCCAGCTTGACCTATCGGTTAAATCGCCGATAAACGATCCTGTACGCATGTACTTAAAGGAGATCGGGAAAGTGCCGCTTCTCACCGCCGCAGAGGAGGTTAAGCTTGCTAAAAGGATAGAAGAGGGCGAGAAAGTTGTGGAAAAGCTCGAGCGCGAAGAGGATACGCTCTCGAGGGAAGAAGTGAGAAGGCTTCGCAGGGTCGAACGGGAGGGTATGGGCGCAAAGAAAAAGCTCGTTGAGGCGAACTTGCGGCTCGTTGTAAGTATCGCTAAAAGATATGTCGGCAGGGGTATGCTCTTCCTCGATCTGATCCAGGAGGGCAACCTTGGTCTTATCCGTGCGGTAGAAAAATTTGATTACCGCAAGGGATATAAGTTCAGCACCTACGCCACCTGGTGGATTCGCCAGGCAATCACCAGGGCAATCGCCGACCAGGCAAGAACGATCCGTATCCCCGTTCACATGGTCGAGACGATAAATAAGTTGATACGGATCCAGCGTCAGCTCCTGCAGGAGTTTGGGCGTGAGCCGACCCCTGAGGAGATAGGGGAAGAAATGGGCCTTACCCCGGAGAAAGTCCGGGAGATACTGAAGATATCCCAGGAGCCGGTCTCCCTGGAGACGCCGATCGGCGAAGAGGAGGATAGCCAGCTTGGCGATTTTATCGAGGACCAGGAAGCAGAGGTACCATCGGATGCGGCATCATTCTCACTACTCCAGGAGCAGTTGCAGGAGGTTCTGGATACCCTGAGCGAGCGCGAGCGAAAAGTTATCGAGCTCCGCTTCGGGTTAATCGACGGCCATCCACGAACGCTCGAGGAAGTAGGCCGGGTATTCGGCGTTACGAGGGAGCGGATACGGCAGATCGAGTCTAAGACCCTAAGCAAGCTCCGTCACCCAAACCGGAGCGCAAAGCTACGGGATTATTTGGAATAAGCAGCACACATATGCTGTTAGAGAGTTATCCAGTGCTGTAGTTACCAGTTACCAGTTGATGTGGGTACCTGTCATGAGGTGCCAACGTGCCAATGTAGTTGCCCGATTCATCGGGCGATCCCTGCCGGTACTGTAGCGCTGTAGTTTACCATTTGATGTAGGCAAGAGATACGGGTATTACTCTATGAACCACTAACTATGAACTACTAACTAGTAGATAAAGACCCACACCTTGTGCTTACACTTGACTGCAGCACTTTGGCACGTTGGAACGTCGGCACTGTTTTCTCCTTGATGGAAAGAGGGGTAAGGGTGAAAAGCTGACGGCTGATAGCTGATAGCTACTTAGTTGGTGAACAACTCCTGGCCACCTTTTATGGAGGGGGGGAAGATTTTGATGGCCTTCCTTTCGGGCACGGGGCATTTGTTTTCGCATATGCCGCAGCCGATGCATTTCTTTTTGACCATAATCGGCCTTTGATCGACCTTCCCACGATCGTTCGATGCCTCCTCGATAATAATAGCCTTATCCGGAAGCGGGCACATCTCTTCGCATACCATGCAGCCGTGCCCTGCGAGCCACGGGATACACCTGCTGCGGTCGATTTCTGCGCGGCCTATAACGAATTTGTGCTTGGCCTCAAGGGAGAGGTGCTGTATTGCACCTGTTGGGCAGACTCTTGTGCACGCGCTACATGACCAATCGCAAACACCTACGGTAAAGTCCATGTGTGGCGTCCAGAGAGCATCGATTCCATACTGGAACAGCGAGGGTTGAAGCACGTTTGTTGGACAGGCCTTTAAGCATTCGCCACACCTTATGCACTTATCTAAGAATGCGCTCTCGTCGAGCGCACCGGGCGGTCTAATTAATGTTAAATGATCGGGCTTTGGCCAGCCTTTGAAGGGTATCACATAGGCGGCAACTGCGGTTGCACTGACAGTTGCGATCGCCGTTCTCCTTGATGGCATCTCGGACGTGAGCTCGGTTTTTAGCCCCAGGGATATCGCATCCCTTGGACAGGTATCCCTGCACTTTAAGCAGAGCAGGCAGCTTGCCGCATCCGTCTTCAATCCTTTATCTCCGACGGCCTCCATATCGCAGACCTTGGCGCATTTAAGGCAGTTACTGCAGGAATTGGCCGCAACCTTTCTCCGATAAAATGGTGCACTGCCGATAATGCCGAGGAGCCCACCGAGCGGGCACAGGTAGCGACACCAGAATCGCTTTCCTAGGAAATTTAAGCTGACGATTGAGATAAAGAGCAGTACCATCCACTGGGCAGAGATAAACGACCGCTGTCCGTCGAACATCAATATCCCAGTCAGCTTCACTACCGTCGTATCGACGAACTTCGCTAGCGCAGTAGAAGAGTAAAGGCTCTCCGTAATCCTTGAGAGAACGAAGTCCATTGCAGGAAATACGGTGACCGTGGTAGTGCGAGTGAGTGACACTATGGGGTCGAACAACATCAAAAAATTTATCCCAAATGCGCTCATTACCAGAACTATCGATAGGGTAATCAGCGGTAGTATCTTTAGCCTCTTGAAGGAACCTCGCTTTATGTTAAGCAGCCTGGAGAGGGGAGCGAGAAGATCGAGGAACGCACCCATCGGGCAGGCATACCCGCAGAATATCTTACCGAAGAGTAGCGTTAGCACAACAGTTACTAGTGAGAAGAGGATATCAGCAGCTAGCGGAACTCCTGCTAGGAGCGCTGTTAGGGCGACAAGTGGGTCTGAAAGCAGGAAGAACTCTGCCGGAAATGGCAATACTATCTGTTTTGCGGCGAGCCCAAGGAGTGCGAGAAAAAGCAGAAAGAAAAATGCTTGGATGACTCTGCGATACTTGGATAATCTGAAACGCATCTACGCCCTTCCGCTAACCTCCTCCACAATGCGGTCTCTATTATACCTGATTCCCTTGGCCATAGCGAGCTGCACTTACCTTGGCAATTGTGGGCACGTATGCATGGACAGCGATAATTTGAGGTGATTTTTTTGAATTTACACGACGTATCCTTAATCAATCTTTCAATCGAGCGCCATTATTAACCATACTTGTTTTATGGAAAAAAACAAGCCTTCCCATTGGCACCGCGCAATTTGTGACAAGCCTTCTGATTCGGCTCAGTAATCGCGTCCAGCCGCGGCGACTTGAACTGTTTGAGGGACGTATCGGACAGCTTGAAAGTTGCGAAAATATCTTTTATAATGCTAAAGGTGTGCTTTCAGCACGCTATATAGAATGTCGTTTCGTAACCGTTCCTCGGTAGCTCAACGGTAGAGCATTCGGCTGTTAACCGAAGGGTTGTAGGTTCGAATCCTACCCGGGGAGCAAAATGGAAGATTATGGCTTCGCAAAGCCATAATCTTTTTGTTTTCTAGCTTTCTTTTCTTGTCTGGAGTTCCGCTTGGGCAGTTTGTAATAATAGGTCCAGCAGTTATTTTAATAACTTTAATCAATCTGAGGACGACTAGATTTTGCGATTCATATGGCCGTACAGTAATAGATCATATGTTTTCAAGGCCAGAATACTGTCCAAAATGCGGTGCTAAGTTATAAGAGCTAAGAGTCACACATCACAATGTTTCACCGATAAAGGGCATGCCGCCTATTCGTCGGGTGTCTGACACCAGGCTTTTTGTTGGAGGGTATTATTATGGAATCCAAAGGAATCAAAGAAGGAATTGCAAAGGAGGGAAACGTATGAGTTCCTTTGTGCTTAGTTTTCAGGATATTGACAAAACAAAACTCATGGTTGTTGGGGGTAAAGGCGTGAACCTGGGGGAACTTTCCAAGATTGAAGGAATACGCGTACCCGATGGCTTTTGTATTTCTACTGAAGCCTTTAAAAGAATCATTGGTGAAACGTCGTCGATTAACGAATTGCTTGATCAGTTATCTCTTCTAAAGGTGGAAGACCGGGATAAAATCGGTGAACTTAGCGGTGAGATTCGCAGGGTCATCGAAGGGATAGCCATTCCAGACGACATCGATGAGGCGATCACCTGTTATCTCACGAAGCTTGGCGAGCAAAACGCCTACGCGGTACGCTCCAGCGCCACATCGGAGGATCTGCCGACGGCGTCGTTTGCAGGCCAGCTGGATACGTATTTGAACATTATCGGAAAGGAGGCAATCCTAAAGCATATCAGCAAGTGCTGGGCATCGCTATTTACCGAGAGGGCAGTAACTTACCGCCTTCAAAACGGCTTCGACCACCGTAAAGTCTACCTGTCTGTGGTTGTTCAAAAGATGGTCTTCCCGCAGGTGGCAGGAATTTTGTTTACTGCCGATCCCGTCACTTCTAATAGGAAGGTGTTATCCATTGATGCCAGCTTCGGACTTGGTGAGGCCTTGGTCTCCGGCCTGGTGAATGCTGATATCTATAAAGTGCGCAACGGCAAGGTTATCGATAAGAAGATATCCACCAAGAAGCTGGCTATTTATGCCTTAAAAGATGGCGGTACGAAAGAACAGGAAATTGAGCCTGAGAGGCAGAATAGGCAAGCGCTGACGGATGAGCAGATTTTGCAGCTTGAGCGCATGGGCAGAAAGATCGAAGAACATTTCGGCTACCCCCAGGACATCGAATGGTGTTTGGTTGATGACACGTTTTATATTGTCCAGAGCCGGCCGATCACCACTTTATACCCCATCCCTGAAGCGAATGATCAAGAAAATCATGTCTATGTATCTGTCGGTCATCAACAAATGATGACCGATCCCATGAAACCATTGGGATTGTCGTTCTTCCAGTTAACAGCTGCTAGACCCATGGATAAAGCTGGTGGAAGGTTGTTTGTTGATGTCACACATCAACTGGCTTCACCTGACAGCAGAGAAATGTTATTAGATACCATGGGACAACACGATCCGCTCATGAAAGATGCACTCATGGCCATAATAGAGCGAGGAGATTTCATAAAATCACTACCAAATGGCACAAAAGAACCGAGTTCCAGTAAGAGCAATAAAGGCGTGTCGCCTGCGGGTTTTCAAACACTAAACGACTACGATCCGAAAATCGTTTCTGATTTGATTAAGAGCAGTCAAGCATCGATAGAGGAGTTAAAACATGACATTCAAACAAAATCAGGATCGGCTCTATTTGACTTTATCCTAGAAGACCTCCAGAAGCTAAGGAAGAGCATATCTGACCCACAAAGTTTTGGTGTGATTATGACTGCCATGAACGCTTCATCATGGGTCAATGAAAAAATGATGGAGTGGTTAGGTAAAAAAAACGTAGCAGACACGCTTTCTCAATCTGTACCCAACAATATTACGTCGGAAATGGGTCTGGAGTTATTGGATGTCGCAGATGTGATTCGCCCTTACCCAGAAGTAATCAATTACCTGCAACATGTAAAAGATGATAACTTTTTGGATGAACTGGTTAAGTTTAATGGTGGACAGGAAGCCCGGGATGCTATCAATGCTTATCTTAAAAAATATGGAATGCGATGTGCCGGAGAAATCGATATTACGAAAACTCGCTGGAGCGAAAAACCAAGCATACTTGTCCCCACGATTCTTAGTAACATCAAAAACTTTGAGCCTAATGCTAGCAAGCGGATATTTGAGCAAGGGCGACAGGAAGCTTTGAACAAAGAGCAAGAGTTATTAGAACGATTGAAGCAATTGCCGGATGGTGAACAAAAAGCCAAAGAAACAAAACGGATGATCAGCCTAATCCGGAATCTCAGCGGTTATCGTGAATATCCAAAATATGGCATCGTAAGTCGCTACTTCGTTTATAAGCAGGCTTTATTGAAAGAAGCCGAACGACTCGTACAAGCCAACGTTATTCATGAAAAAGAAGATACATACTATCTCACTTTTGAAGAACTTCGCGAAGTTGTGCGCACAAATAAACTGGATTATCTGATCATCAGCAAACGAAAAGACGAGTACAAATTATATGAAAAATTAACTCCCCCACGTGTTATCACGTCTGATGGTGAGATCATTGCAGGTGAGTACAAACGAGAAAATCTCCCAGCAGAAGCGATTGTAGGTCTACCTGTTTCTTCCGGAGTAATAGAGGGACGAGCACGTGTCATCTTAAACATGGAAGATGCTGATCTAGAAGATGGAGATATATTAGTCACCTCCTTTACTGACCCTAGCTGGACACCATTGTTCGTATCCATAAAAGGCATAGTCGCCGAAGTTGGTGGACTGATGACCCATGGAGCAGTTATCGCACGTGAATATGGCTTACCAGCAGTTGTCGGGGTGGAAAATGCTACCAAACTGATAAAAGATGGGCAACGAATTCGCGTGCATGGAACAGAAGGGTATGTAGAAATCCTATAATGGTTTGGATACACTAGACGCCAATCCGATAATTAAATAAATATAACTCGTATTCTCTCCATGATCCTAATCATTATACACGATAGCTTAGGAGTGTTAGAGAGCGTTTTTCATATAATCTTATGCTTTAGTTCAAGGGCATTACCAGCTATAATATATTAAGCACTGGCACATAAGCACAGATGTTCCAAAAAGTTCCAAGATCGTCCTACCCGGTGAGCACTTCTAAAAATGGCTCTGTAGAGCCATTTTTTATATATCGCTCCAACTAAGAGTCCGCCTTTTACTCCAAGCACCGTACCTTCCAGCGCTAATTACTCTACATCTCAAAATGAGTGATATAATTGAATTATGTAAATCACACGACCACAAGGAGTGAAGCGTATGACATCGGCCGGGGTTTCTCAAACAGACCTAAAGCGCATATAGTCGCAGAATCCCTCGGTACGGACTTGTTATCATGGGGCTCTTCTGCGACTTGCAACTGACATCGTCGAGGAGGAATCCAAGTGGATTTAAATCAATTAGGGTGGAGCTCTTTTTTCAAGGAGAGTTTTGAGCCCTTCCTTCAGCGCGGCTATTCTGCCGGGCGAATATCTGAGGAACATAAACATCTCTACCATGTCTTAACTGAATGCGGAGAATTACTGGCTAAGGTGTCTGGTAAACTGCGTCACGATAGCGAAACTCGTAGTGAGTACCCTGCTGTTGGCGATTGGGTCGTGATAAGCGCAAGGCCAGCGGAAGGAACTGCCACCATACATGCTGTTCTACCCAGGCTGAGTACATTTACTCGCAAGATAGCCGGAAAAACTACCGAAGAGCAGATTATAGCTGCCAACATTAACACCATATTTCTAGTCAACGGTCTTGATAATGACTTTAATCTGAGGAGAATCGAGCGTTATCTTACCCTTGGCTGGGAAAGCGGCGCGAATCCCGTTATTGTCCTTAACAAAGCTGATATATGTGATGATATCGCCCAAAAGGTCGCACTTGTAGAAACAGTTGCTCTAGGCGTCCCGGTTCATGTGGTCAGTGCTGTTACAGGGCAAGGCCTTGAAGAACTTTCGACGTATCTATCAAATGGCACAACAGTCGCATTTCTGGGTTCATCTGGCACGGGTAAGTCCACCCTCATCAATGCTTTGCTCGGTCAAGCCGTGCAAGATGTGAGCGCAGTGCGACAAGGAGATGATAGGGGTAGGCACACAACGACGTTTCGCAAGATGATCATCCTGCCGCAAGGAGGCATCGTCATTGATACTCCGGGTCTTCGAGAGCTACAGCTTTGGGGCTCGGATGAAGGTTTGAGCGGTGCCTTCAGTGATATAGAGCTGCTTGCTGAGCATTGCCACTTTGCTGATTGCCGACATGAGAATGAGCCCGGTTGTGCAGTAAGACGAGCACTCGAAGAAGGAAGTCTAGATGTTAAGAGGTGTGAAAGCTATCTGAAGCTGCAGGGCGAGCTGGAGTACCTGGCAGATAAGCGAGAGTATATCGAACGAAAAGAGAAGCTCGAGCGGCACTACAAGCTGACATATAGGAAGAGATTTAAGTAAATGAAAGCCCCTTTGGTCGTGACCAAAGGGGCTTTCTTAATCTAGGAAGTAATGCGTAGGCACAATTTCTTCCAAAAGCTTTAAGGCGGACATGCTTTTGTAGGAGCCTTTAGCAACAAGTTCGAACAAGTCCTGTCCCTTAGCGTTCAGGAGTATCCTTCCCGCATGGGCACCCTACTATTGATTTGCTAGTTAATTGTTCACTTTAAGGAAAGCTTTCTTGAGGTATTTATGCGGGTTTGAATAAGTGACAATCCGGGGAGCAAAATAAAAGATTATAGCTTTGCAGGCTTAGTCTTTTTTTTGTTTTTCATCTAATATTGTGACAAAGCAATAGGTTGACAATCTGTAATTTTGTAGGTCCATCCCTACCTGTATTCGGGGATTGATAAGGAGCAACCAAGGCACGCCGTAGTGAAGAGTTCTTTGGTGAAGAGCGCTTAGTCGGGTCCTTACGCAGTCTAGAGCCGATACCCGCCAAAGATGTTGCCCAGGCCGTCTTTGATGAGGTTTATGCTTTACTGGTGGGAAGCTCTCCGATGATGTAGTAATTCTCTCCATAGGGTGACTCGATGGGTAGGTGTTTTATCTTTGTCCTTTCCTTCCGCTGCATCATGTTTGGAAAGCATTACCAGAAATAGTGTTGAGGATTCGTTTTCACAACTACACAGCGTAACAGGCCGAAATAGCGCTTCCACGACACCCACTTCTTGTAAGCAAGGTGTGATAGGCGATTTACGGCCTTCATAACGCATGGACCAACGATACCGTAATTGCCACCCATATCGTCTACTAAATACTTAGCATGGGATTTACATACTAAGCGTACTTGATCTATAATTAATTGTAATCCTACTTATCGACCTGAAATCAGATTCAGCTTAAAGGTGTCGTTTCAGGGCATATGTTCTAGGATATATCAATTAAGGCAAGCAATGCCCTTAATATCGGGGGATACACATGACAGAGGAAGAGCACAAGCGGCGACGCTTAGATGTATCTGCGCTGGAGATGCAAAGGCGCATAGTCGAGCTTACTGCGATTCTTGATACCCTGGCCGAGCCGGTAATTATCTACGATGCTAAGGGAATTGCACGAAGGGTAAATAAAGTAGCGCTTCAGGTGTATGACTTCAATCCAATTGGTCTGAGCAAAGAGGCAGTGACCAGGAAAATGCGACTGCGCCACCCCGATGGGAGCGAAGTCTCCTCAGATGAGCTACCATCGACCAGGGCACTGCACGGCGAGACGGTAACGCGGGAGCGCTACGTGTTCATTAACGCTGAGGGCAGGAAGTTCATTCATGAGACATCGGCTACCCCGCTTATAGTAGATGGCGAAGTAGAGGGCGCCATCATCGTCTGGTACGATATAACCGAGCTTGAGCAAAAAGGGCAGGAGCTTCGCAGGGCTCGCGATGAGCTTGAGGCGCGCGTTCAGGAAAGAACCGCTGAGCTTGCAGGTGTCAACGCTCACCTGGAGCAAGAGGTCAGAAGACGAGAACAAGCAGAAAAGGATATTAGAGAATCCAGGCGGCAAGTCCTCGATATCCTTGAGAGCATTACCGATGGGTTCTTCGCCCTTGATTCCCTCTGGCGCTTTACCTATATCAACAAAAGGGCACAGGAGCTTCTCGGGCTCAAGAAGGAATACGCCTTATTCAAAGACATCTGGGAGCAGCTTCCCAACGTAGGGCAATGCTTCTATGAAGAGCTTCATAAAGCAGCTGCTAAAGGAGAGCCGTCTTCATTCGAGTTTTTCTGTCCTGTATTAAGTCGTTGGATTGAAATACGTGCATACCCTTATAGAACGGGCCTTTCCGTGTATTTCTCCGATGTCACCGAGCGCAAGAAATCAGAGGAGGCCCTCAGAGAAAGCGAGAAACGTTACCGCAGCCTAGTAGAGCTCTCGCCCGATGCCATATTCGTTTTATACGGTGAAACTATTATCTATACAAATACGCCCGGCATGAAACTGCTTAGTGCTAGAACACCAGATGAGCTTATCGGAAAATCAATCTTAACTTTCATCCATCCAGATTATCATGAGATTGTAAGGGAGCGGATGCGTCTAGCAATTCTAGGACAACCTGCAGGCCTTCTTGAGGAGAAGTATATCCGTCTTGATGGGAAAGTAATCGACGTTGAAGTTACGGCAGCACATATCACGTATGAGGGAAAACCAGCTGGACAGGTGGTCGTGCGCGATATCACCGAGCGAAAGAGGATAGAAGAGGAGCTTAAGAAAAGCGAGAGAAGGTTCCGCGCTATCTTCGAGCAGGCCGCTGTTGGCATTGCCCATGTTGATTTAGATGGAAGATTTATGCGCCTCAACCAGAAATATGCAGATATAGTGGGGTACACAAAAGAGGCGCTTACCCAGAAAACGTTTCAGGATATTACGTATCCTGAGGATTTAGACAAAGACCTCTCAAATGTCGAAGCGCTTCTTGACGGTAAAACTACTACCTATTCAACAGAGAAGCGCTACATCCGAAAAGATGGTTCCTTGGCCTGGGTGAATTTGACGGTTTCCCTGGTAAGAAACGAACGGGGAGAACCCCAGTATTTCATCGCCGTTGTTGAGGACATTTCGAAGCGAAAGAGAGCTGAGGAAGAACTTCGTAAAGCTCGAGAGAGCTAAGGTCCTCTTCACAATCTTCTCTTCTCCAGCTCCTATCGACCGATGGAAAGAGCTTGTAA
>DASQQM010000014.1:0-3440 GCA_035643475.1 Anaerolineae bacterium
AGCGGAAGGCCCGGATCGCCAACGATTTTGAAGCGCAGCGTGAGAAGGGCTTGTCCGAGATAGAGAAGAAGGCTGAGGATCGAGGATTTGCCGTTGATATAACCACCGCCGGTATAGTAACCATACCGCTAATGAAGGGTAGACCCCTAAGGAGGGAGGAGTATGGGCTTCTTCCGGAAGAGCAGAGAAAAGACATACAGGAGGCCGGCGAAGAGCTACAATCTGAGATAAACGAGATATTGACCAGGATTAGGAGGCTCGAGAAGGAGACTAAAGAGAAGGTTCAAGACCTTGATAAGGAAATAGCGCTCTTTGCGATCGGGCACCTCCTCCAGGATCTCAGGGATAGGTACGGCGATTTCCCTAAGGTGCTGGATTACCTCAGCCAGGTTGAAAAGGATATCATCGAAAACCTCGACGATTTCCGCGTAGGCGAGAAGCCGCGGGTCTCTATCCCGGGGCTTGAAGCATTGCAGAGGCCACCAACCTTCGATAGGTATAATGTTAACGTAATCGTAAACAACAGCGATATCGAGGGAGCGCCGGTAGTATTTGAGCTCAATCCCTCTTACTACAACCTTATGGGTAAGACGGAATACCGGGCTCAGTTCGGCGCGATGACCACCGATTTCAGCATGATCAAGGCCGGGGCGCTGCACAGGGCAAACGGCGGTTACCTGTTGGTCAATGTGTTGGACGTCCTTTTGAACCCGCTCGCTTGGGATGTGCTTAAGAGAGCGATTAGAAGTGAAGAGATAATAATCGAGCTCATGGGCGAGCAATACAGAGCGATACCGGCTACGACGATCAAGCCAGAGCCAATACCGCTTGACGTTAAGATCGTCCTTATCGGAAACCCACGCATCTACATGCTCCTTTACCACCTGGATGAAGACTTCAGGGAGCTCTTTAAGGTCAAGGCGGATTTCAACGTCGAGATGGAGAGGACGGACGAGCAAGAGCGGAGGTATGCTACCTTTATAAGTAGCAGGACCCGCGAAGCGAAGCTCAAGCCCTTTGACCCATCGGGTGTCGCACGGATCATTGAGTACGGGTCCTGGTTAGCCGGAGACCAGAAAAAGCTCTCGACGAGGTTCATGGATATCGGAGATCTGATAAGTGAGGCGAGTTACTGGGCTGCGGCGATGAATTCATCGCCGACGGTATCGGCAGAGCACGTCGACAAAGCGATAGATCACAAGAAGTTCCGCTCCAATATGATTGAGTCTAAGATTCAGGAGATGATCAACCGGGATATCGTTATGATCCAGACTGATAAAGCAGTTGTTGGCCAGATAAACGCGCTCTCGATCATCAGCCTGGGGGATTACTACTTCGGTCGCCCATCGAGGATAACCGCCACGATCCACCTCGGTAAGCGGGGCGTGGTCAATATCGAGCGGGAGATAGAACAGAGCGGTCCCTCCCATAGCAAGGGTGTTCTTATACTTGCTAATTACCTGGCCGGTATGTACGCGACCGACAAGCCCCTCTCGATATCGGCGAGTATTACCTTCGAGCAGAGCTATGAAGGGGTCGATGGTGATAGCGCATCAAGCACCGAGCTATATACGCTCCTGTCGGCGTTAGCCGATGTGCCGATAAAGCAGGGCCTGGCGGTAACTGGCTCAGTTAACCAGCATGGCGAGATCCAGCCGATCGGCGGCGTAAACCGCAAGATAGAGGGCTTCTTCGATATCTGTAATGCCCGCGGGCTGACTGGTGAACAGGGCGTTCTTATCCCGGTGCAGAATGTGGTTAACCTCATGCTAAAGAAAGAAGTAATCGATGCGGTTAAAGCGGGCAAGTTCCGTATCTACCCCGTTAAGACGATTGATGAAGGGATTGAGATATTAACTGGCGTCGAGGCGGGAGAGAGACGGGAGGACGGAACATATCCCGAGGGGACGATACACCAGCTGGTTAATGAGAGATTAAAGAAGATGGCGGATATATTGAGAGAGTACGAATACAGCGAAGAGGAAAGGGAAGTTGCGTAACACACAAGCATATCTAATGTAGAGCTATGTGAAGCGGCCGTCGATCAGGCGGCCGCTTTTACTATCAACTCGTTGATAACATCGCGCACTCCTGGCGTCCACCAGGCGATGTCAGAAGCTATCCATTTCTGGGTGAAGTCTTCGACCGTTCCCCTTAAGTAAACGATCGCATCAACGACTTCAATATCGATGTTTTTCATGTCGATGCGGGTATCCCGCGCAAGACCGGCTCTCACGTCGTCCTCGATATCTTGGTCCATCCGGGCGACCGCAGGGGTAACGACGATGTTGTTTATAACATCGGTTATGCCGGGGGTGAGCCAGGCATCGCTCTCCGCCGCGTTCTTTTCCGCCATGGTAGCGACGGACCCATTCAGTATGGCTATACCATTAGCCACTTCGACCGTTATGTTAGTCTCATCAACAAGGACGTCCCTTCTGAGCGCCTCGTCGATATCCCGGCGGATCTCTTCGTCGGACCTGACGATCGTTGGCCTTACTATGAGGTTGTTTATCACATCGGTTACGCCTTTTATGCGGCTTGTGATCTGGCTCGCATCGAGCTTCTGGGTATAGGTATCCACCGTCCCGTTTAACGTGACAACGCCATTTTCTACCTCGACACGTACGTTCCTCGCATCAACCCTCACATCCCACGTGAGGGCATCCTGGACATCTGATAGTATCTCTTGGTCGTTCATGAGAACTCCTTTCGGCGAAACATGTAAACCCGATACTTTTTGCTACCCGCAGCGCGCAGAAGTATAACACGCGGTAGCTGATAACGTGGATGACAGGTGGGTGGGTAGCCAGTGGCTGATAAAAAAGCCGCCCTTTTAGTGAAAAAGAGCCTTTTTCGGCTCTTTCGATGTTTCTGGTTGTATTGAACTTTAAGCGGTTGTTTTTTGTTTTATTAAGCGCCGTTTTATCTTAGGATGGCAAATAAATATTTATCATAGAATGCATAAACAGCTCTGTAAGCTTTAAACCCAGCTTAAGGCGAAGCGGGAGATATCGCTCGATTACAATAGTCATTATTATGGTAGTCCTGTGGAGTCTTTATCAGTAAATAAAATACACAGTGCCAGGTGCAGCAAGATAATGCAGACACCTGGCGCTATGCTTAATTAAGGGTAGTTAAGGTTGTCGCTAGTCTAGATATCACTGAGATGTGATTTTCGACGTGCCAGCACAACTCCAACTGAAGCCAATATAGCAATTAAAGCAACCGCCATGGAAATGATGCCCGCATTTGGGGCTGACTGCTTTTGAATGCAACCACCCGCACCACGTTGCTCTGCCCTAGCGATCGCAGTTAGAATATCTGCGGCCGGGTATACCTTTTTCTGCTCTAGAGGCATTGACTTAAGGCCCGCAAAGAGTGGAATGAGGTAGTCCTCCTTGTCCGTTTCTGCGTAGATAAAATCGGCATGAAGAGGT
>DASQQM010000015.1:0-4976 GCA_035643475.1 Anaerolineae bacterium
TATCTCTCCGTTCAACTCCCTGTTATAGGGAAATCCCTCGCTGAGTCGGGATTTCCCTATGAATTTTTGATAATTTCGGTACACTTTCTCGAAGAGAGCTACCTTCCCTTTTTGGCAGAGGTTCGACCCGGTCCAGTGCCAAATAAGCCGGATATCGAAACCTATATCATTATTGATGAGTTCTGGCATTTCTGGATGGCCGAGCTCACAACCTCCTACTTTTATGAGCTCAAGCGCTCTTTAGCCGAGGAGGTTGAGATAGGAAGATCGGTCCAGGAAGCGATAAAGCCGAATATCCTGCCCAGGATCGGGTGCCTTGAGGTCGGAACTTTCTACGCATCCGCGACCGTGGGTGCAAGGATAGGCGGCGATATCTATGATGTCGTGGACATTGACAATACGGTCCAGCATATACTCATAAGCGACTTTTCGGGGAAAGGCCTTCGGGCAGCGTCAAGTGCGGCCAATATAAGGTCTATGTTCAGGGGATTTGCGATTGAGGACGACTCCCCATCAATAGTAGCCAGCCGCCTCAACCGTGTGCTCTTTAACGAGCTTGCCAGCGGTGAGTTTGATACCGCATTTTTGGCCCGCTTCGACCAGAGGGAGAGAACGGTCCGTTACGTAAACGCCGGTCATCTCGGCCCGGTTCTAGTGAGTGCCAGGGGGATATCAGTTCTTCCCGAAGGGAAGAACTTTGCCCTTGGCATATTTAAGGAGGCATCTTTTAGTGAGGAATCGCTTACGTTAGAGGCTAGTTCAATGCTGATCATCTACACCGATGGCATCACCGAAGCGAGAAAGGGTAATAAATTTTTCGGGGTTGAGGGGATCATCGACAGCGTGCAGCGCAACCTGAGCAAATCTGTATCAGAGATTGCAGAAGCGATATGGACCGATTGCCTAAACTTCGCAAACGGAAAAGTAGAGGACGATGTGGCCATCCTCGTTCTTAGATGTGAGTAGGGAGTCCCCGAGGTCATGTTCAATCGCCCGATACACCGTGATCTGGTGTATTGGACAATCGCACGGTAGCTTATTTTCTTACTAAAAGATACCCCGTAAATGGGGCAACCATGCTTTTTATGTCTACCTTAACCATCGGATGCCAAAAGCTTCAATATACCTATTGTATAATAACCACTACTGTGTTATATATAGTATATGGCCAATGGTGGAAATTGGGATGCCCAACTAAAGAAAGGTCTCGTTGAGCTCTGCATACTCGCTATGACCGTGAAGAAAGAGCGGTACGGCTATGAGTTAACATCGGCGCTCTCATCTGCGGATGGCTTCTCGGTTCCCGAGGGTACTGTCTATCCCGTTCTTAGAAGGCTTGCGGCCGATGGGCTTCTCGAATCAAGGTGGGAAGAATCGAACTCCGGGCCGCCGCGCAAGTATTACCGAGCGACCCCAAAAGGGGTCGCTCTTCTCGATAAACTTATTTCTCAGTGGAGGGTTACAACTATAGCAGTGGATCGCTTTATCAATGGTATCGACCAGGAGGTTTGAGAGGGGGCACAATGGAACCTTTATCAAAAAATGCATCAGAACGCTTGGAATTATATGAGAGGGAACTACGGGAGAACTTAAAAGGATTGGCACCCGTAGAGCGTGATGAAGCGGTTCGCGAGCTCAGGGCACACGTGCTTGAGGCCGTTGAGGCGGGACGCCAAGCAGGTAAGAGCGATGATGAAGTCATCGAGCACGTGCTCAGAGGTTTCGGCAACCCGTCCGATTACGCCTCTGAGTATGTACCCATAGGAAAAAGCGAACCATCAGAGCTGGGGGTCCTTGATAGGGTAATCCTTTTTTCCGTAAAGGGAGCGGCAAAGTTATGGGTAGCATTCATCCTCGGCCTCATCTACTTCGGTATCTTTGCGTTTGCGTATCTTATGTCGGGCGTGGGGGTTTTCGGTGGAGTGGTTACCATCATCTACTATTCCAATCTATTTCCGCAGTTCTTTGGCTCCAGTTTTAGTATCGGCGTCCCTGAATTCATCGGCTTTCTTCTCATTCCCATGGGGATTGCTGGGTTCTACCTGACAACCCGCCTCCTGATCAAGGTGATCCGGTTCCATTACTACTATAGGTCATCACCGAGGAAGCTCTTTGCCTATCTTAAGGAATCGAGAGGGACCAAACGCTGGACTGCATGGAGGATTATTGATATAGCGGCAGTCCTCACGATACTAGTGGCATTTGCGATCGGTATGATTACTCAATCCCAGTTTGAGGTGGTTGAGGCGGGCGAGGCGAGAAGGATAGAGCCAATAACCAAGGAAAGCCATATCGCGAGGCTGTCAGCCAAGGAAGCGGATATTAGGCTTAAGCTTTTCGGCACTATTGACATTAATACAGATGTTACTACGGGCAGCATACCGCCAGCAGAACTAGTGAAATTTACATCGACGTATAACTACGATATACTGCGCCCGGTATTAGAGGTTAAGCGCCACAATCAGAAGGCTGATGTACTTTATGTTCCGAGGGGTTTTGGGAAGCGACCGGGCATCGATATCTCGTTTCCCCACTCATTTCCTGATATGCAAGCTAACGCGCTCAAGGACAACAAGCATAATATCCTCCTGTCACCTGCTGTAGTATGGAACCTAAGCCTAGAATCTCTCGGCGGGGATGCCGATATAAACCTGTCAGGCCTTAAAATCAAGGATTTGAACCTTGATCTACTTTCCGGCGACAAAAAGGTAATTCGTTTTAGCGGTGCCGGCGGTGGACAGGGCCAGCGGGAGAGCCTTGCATCTGCATCTATAGAGAATATGCATGGTGCGCTCGATATTGATTTCAGGGGGCTTGGCAACGAAAATCCCTCGAGAATTGACATAGACGCGTATACATCGCCCCTGGTCCTGCGAAGTGTGGGCGATGCCGACCCGAAGGAGCTTGACGTCAATTGTTTCTCAAGTGATGCGAATATATACTTTAATGGTAACTGGAGTAACGGGGTGAAGCAGATTACCCTGGATGCATTTAGCGGTGATATGGTAATTTACATCCCTAAGGATGTGGCGGCAAAATTCTCGATTGAGAATTTTGCCGGCAATACCGAGCTTTTCGATATCAAATTCGAAGGAGGGGTGGAGTACAAAACGCCAGGATTTGATACTGCTGAAAAGAAGCTGGATATAAGAATAAAGGCCCACTCAGGCGATGTGCGCATACACTATGCGAAGCCCTAACCATTAAGGTGGCCATGCATCGCATATCCGTATCAATAAACCCTCTTATATGGTCCCTTTGCCGCTGCTCTTACTGCTTCTCTCGTAACGTGCACTGTATTAGTTAGTGCTGGCTAGTAGACCTGAAGAAACAACCTGTTTTACATGCTACTCTGGCGAGTGCTAGTTTGTGGTAGTAACGATACGCCTGGCCTCGGACTTTACGTGGGATAAGAAGTATTTACAATCTTATCTTCCCACGTTTTCAAGAGTATCTCACCATCGGCGCCTTCCCAGGCGTTAATATCTGAAACCGGGACCTTACCCAGCCCATCCGGCGCGCTAATTATATACGTAGGTATGGCAAGCCCCGAGGTATAGCCACGCAGGTTGCGCATTATTTCCAGCCCTTCCTTTATTGAGGTGATAAAGTGAGCGGTGCCACGGACCGGCTTTGCCTGGAATAGGTAATAGGGGCGCACGCGTATCTTCAGCAGCTCATGATTTAAAACCTTCATAACATGCGGGTCGTTGTTGACTCCTTTTAGAAGGACAGCTTGGTTGCTAATAACCGCACCCGCCTTTATCAACCTGTCACAGGCCTCTGCTGCTTCCGGAGTAACTTCACGAGGATGGTTGAATTGAGTATTGATATATACTGGTGGATACTTTTCTATAATATCGCAGAGCTCCTTCGTGATACGTTGCGGCATTGTTGCAAGCGTGCGGGTACCTATGCGCTTGATCTCGACGTGATCTATGCTGTGTAGCTCGCTCAGGAGCCACTCGATGGTCTTGTCCGCAAACATCAGCGGGTCACCGCCGGTTATGATCACGTCTCGTACCTCCTCATTTTCCTTTATATAGGCGAGAGCCTCCTGCAACTTACCCTTTGGCGTGTGCCGGTCGGACAAGCCTATATTTCGCCTGCGCTGGCAGTGGCGACAGAAGGTCGCACATTGGTTTGTAGTATTTACAATGAGCCTATCGGGATACCGTCTTACCACCGCATCAACCGGTGATGTATACTCCTCACCGGAGGGGTCATCGGTCCCCGAATCACCCTGTAGCTCAAGGACCGATGGTATTGATTGGCGACGTATGGGACCCCACCTTTCGGTGGGTGACATAAGGCTAACATAATAGGGCGATATGGCCCAGCGAAAGCACTTGCCAACCCGGTTAACCTGGTCTATTTCCTTATTTGTAAGCTTTATTACTTTTGCCAGCGTTATTGCGTCTGTAATACGGTTTTTAAGCTGCCAGCGCCAGCTCTGCCAGTCGTCTTCAGTAGCGTTGAAGAGGTCAAGGATGCGTGCCTTGATCTCCTGGGCGTCCTCTTGTATAGAAAAGCCAGTGTCTATATAGCGCTTGGCTGCTAGGAATTCATCAGCGTGCTTTTTTAGCTCGTCGGCTCGCTCTCTTGCTGTAGACTGCTTAGTTGAGCGGATGTATCTTAGGTCGTGTTTTGATATGGCCATTTTGATACTCCTTTACGGTACTTAGGGCGTAATTATCGCAAGAAAACCTGAGAAATTACTTAAAGGCAGAAAGTTTTGTGAATCTACTGCCGCGGTTTTTCAGCTAGAGCAAGTGTAATAATTGTGTACTATGTTTTGTGCTAATACTGCTTCTGGTCAGCGATATATTACTTACATGGGGTGTTAGAACTAACGAAAAGGATGGTTCTAATGTATCCAAAGCCGAATACACCCCTTCGACGCTTACGAGGTTAGCTGACGGGTTCGGGCTGAAGGTACCCTACGGCGAGCTCTTAGCATCACCGATTCACCCCAA
>DASQQM010000016.1:0-5969 GCA_035643475.1 Anaerolineae bacterium
CATATGCTGTCCACTTTCTTGAGTATGCCGTCCTCGGGGTACTCCTCTTCCGGGCCACCAGGCAAACCTGGGGCATGCCTCATGGGGTTTCATCAATTTTTGCGGTTAGCTCCTCGTTCATTTACGGTATGATGATGGAGATCGCTCAGCGGTTTCTCCCCTATAGAAGCTTCAGTGTCGAGGATATGGTAGTGGATCTCGCAGGCGCTATAGCTGGGTTGCTAGTGCTAAGATCGCTTAGACAGTAATGATCGCTTATGGGATCAGAGGTTTAAAGCTGAGAAATGAGAAATGAGAAGTGAGACGTGAAGGTTGTTGGGATAACAGGATCGATAGGATCGGGAAAATCAACTGTTGCATCCCTACTTGAAGAAAGAGGGGCGCTGGCGATAAACGCCGATCAGATTGCCAGGGAAGTTACTGAGCCAGATACACCCGCGTGGAGGGAGATAGTTGCGCATTTTGGCGAGGCGATATTAGAGCCTGATCGCAAAATTAATAGGCGGAAGCTAGGGAGGATAGTATTCGCCGATGCTGAGGAGCTGGCATTTTTAGAGAGAGTTGTCCACCCGCGAGTGGTATCGGAGATAGCCCACGAGCTTAAAGTGATGGATGGTAGATTTGGGAATAGCAAGGTGGTAGTCCTGGATGTACCTCTCCTGTTTGAAGTGGGTCTTGATAAATTATCCGATATAACGGTCGTTGTCATCGCAGAGAAATCTGTTAGGCTCAAACGCCTTCTAAATGAGGGACTCTCCCGCGATGAGGCGGAAATACGCATTACCGCTCAAGAGTACAAAGGAGACCTAGAAAAGTTAGCGGATATCATTATATCGAACGATGGAACCTTAGCGGAGCTAAAAGAAAAGGTGGGTAAGCTTTGGGAACAAATCAATCGGTGAATGGGTGAATTGGTGAATCGGAACGAGGGTAAGAGATGTGGGTACTGTCTTGGATGTGCCACGGTGCCAATGTAGTTGCCCGATTCATCGGGCGTATTGATGTGGGTAGAAGATGAGGGATTAGCCAAGTGGAAGCAAGAGATGAGGGCACTTGCGAGCACCCGACCCACTTAAAAGTGGGTAGTTTAGGAAATGACACTCCTGGTAAAAAAAAGTGTGTCATTGCGAGCCCCTCACCCACTGAAAGTGGGTGGCTTAAGGAAGGACACTGCTGGTAAAAGAAGTGTGTCCTTAGGAGCGACCGAAGGGAGCGTGGCAATCTCAGGCCCACACCTTGTGCTTACACTTAACTGCAGCGCGTTGGCACGTTAGCACCGTTTCTTCCCTCGAGGAAAAGGCTAGGGGAGGGTGGATACCCTCATCTCATACCTACATGCTGACAGCTGATAGCTTTGCGGGGACCGAGGACTGAAGACTGATGACTGGCGACCGGAGACTAATAAGAATTGAGCGATGAGATTATCTAAATTTGCCATTATCATAATATTGTTACCCTTTGTTGTTATTTTGTGGTATCAGTGGTCGCACCCTAGTAGGTGGGAGCAAGTTCTGCACCCGCTTGAATATAAGCAGCTGATCGTTGAGACGAGCAGAAAGTATTCCATAGATCCTTACCTCATATCCGCGATCATCTATGAGGAGAGCAAGTTTAACCCATCATCAAGATCAAAAGTTGGGGCGGTCGGCCTCATGCAGGTCATGCCCGACACCGGCGCGTGGATTGCTAAAAGGCAGGGCCGGCAGTTCACTGCCAACGACCTCTATAGCCCTGAAGTAAACATCAATATGGGATGCTGGTATTTTAATTTCTTGCGGGATAAGTATAGAGATGAGAAGCTGGCACTAGCTGCCTACAATTCCGGCGACAAAAATGTCGATCGCTGGCTAAGGGATGGGGAATATAGCTCAGTTGACGAGGTGGTCGCCAATATTCCCTACAAGGAGACAAGGACATTCGTCAAGAGGGTTCTGAAGACGAAGGCAATGTACGAGAAACACTATCCCGAAGCATTTAAAAAACCTCCTGGCGTATTTAAAAAACCAGTTGGCCAGTAATCTATTATCAAGAGAACCCTCCGTAAGTGTAAAAACTCACGAAATCCCGTAAAATAGATGCATTATGAACGGATTTAAAATCGAAGCTCCCTACGAACCTAAGGGAGATCAGCCTAATGCAATTAAAGAGTTGGTCGAAGGAGTGCAAAAGGGACTGGACCACCAGACCCTGCTTGGCGTTACCGGCTCAGGCAAGACCTATACGATGGCCAAGGTCATCGAGAGTATCGGTAGACCATCTCTCGTTATTGCACCCAATAAAACGCTTGCCGCACAGCTATGCAATGAGTTTAAGTATTTCTTCCCAAACAATGCGGTCGAGTACTTTGTGAGCTACTATGATTACTACCAGCCCGAGGCATACATACCGCAGACAGATACCTACATAGAAAAGGACTCTTCCATAAACGAGGAGATCGATAAGCTGCGGCACGCCGCAACGAGCGCCCTGTTTACCCGCAGGGATGTCATTATCGTCGCATCTGTATCGTGCATCTACGGTTTGGGATCGCCTGAAGATTACCAGGCAACCGTCGTCTTTTTAGACGTGGGTGAGGAGTATAACCTCGATGAGATCCTTAAGAAGCTGGTAAAGATCAAGTACCAGCGCAATGATATAAACTTTGTGCGCGGTACGTTCCGGGTGAGGGGAGACGTGCTCGAGGTGTTCCCGGCCTACGATGAGGTTGCGATCCGCGTGGAATTCTTCGGTGATACCGTAGAGCGAATCGTCACCATTGACCCCCTTACTGGCGAGATATTGAAGGGGCATGACCACATTGCCGTGTATCCGGCGACCCACTTCGTAACGATCGAGGAGAAGATCGAGCGGGCCCTCGTATCAATCGAGCATGAGCTCGTAGACCGGCTGATCGAGCTGAAAGAACAGGGCAAGCTTCTTGAAGCGCAGCGTCTTGAGCAGCGCACCAAGTATGATCTGGAGATGATACGGGAAGTCGGGTATTGTAACGGGATAGAGAACTACTCCCGGCACTTCTCAGGCAAAGCCCCCGGAGAGCCACCGGATACCCTCCTGGATTACTTCCCAGATGATTTATTGGTGCTCATCGATGAGTCACATATAACGATACCGCAACTCAATGGCATGTATAACGGCGATCGGTCGCGCAAGCAGACTCTCGTTGACCACGGCTTTAGGCTCCCATCGGCGGTTGACAACAGGCCGCTGAAGTTCGAAGAGTTCATCGCGAAAGTGCCCCAGGCGATATTTGTCAGTGCAACCCCGGGACTTTACGAGACACAGGCAAGCAAGCAAATTGCCGAGCAGATCGTCCGCCCGACGGGCCTCATCGATCCGGAGGTCATAATACGGCCTACCGAGGGCCAAATTGATGACCTTATCGATAAGGTACGGGAGCGCATACAAAGAAACGAGCGCGTCCTCGTTACGACGTTAACTAAGAAGATGGCCGAGGACCTGACTGATTACCTCTTTGAGATGGGGATAAAGGTTCGCTACCTCCACTCGGATATCGATACGCTTGAGCGGGTTAAAATATTAACAGACCTGCGGCTCGGCGAGTTTGATGTCCTCGTCGGGATCAACCTGCTGCGTGAGGGGCTGGACCTTCCAGAGGTGTCCCTTGTAGCGATCCTCGATGCCGACAAGGAAGGATTCTTGAGATCAGAGCGGTCGCTCATTCAGACGATAGGGAGGGCCGCAAGGAACGTAAGCGGCCAGGTAGTTATGTACGCCGATGGGGTGACCGATTCGATGCGTCGGGCCATCAATGAGACCAACAGAAGGCGAAAGCTCCAGATGGATTACAACCGCGCGCATGGCATCGAGCCGCAGACCATCCGCAAGGCGGTAACAGACATAATACAGGCCGCCGTAGCCGAGTCAGGCAAGCTCTACAAGACCCACCAGCATGGCGATGAGATACGGAAAATACCGCGCAAGGAACTCGAAGGGCTCGTAAGGGCTCTTGAGGAGGAGATGCGCTCTGCAGCAGAGAGGCTTGATTTTGAGCAGGCGGCGCTCCTTCGCGATGAGATATTCGAACTCCGAAAAGAACTCGATGCGATGGGCTCCATTACTAAGCCGAGCCTCAAAATAGTGAAGTAAGAATCCGTCCATGCGTGCTCCTGTCACTATAGCCCGTTGTTCGGTATTACGGCGACAGAAAGCTGTGCTAGAATCTAAAGGCACTCGACGAAGCAATCTAGCAGGTAAAGCTATTGTTTAGCTTTATACGTATATACCTATCGGTCTTTCAGTTACCGCACAAAGTTTCATTTCCCCAGGTAAACATGGTAAATGTTGAACCATAAACCTCTAGTTAAGGTATATATAATTGCCATATTTACGGTAGCAGCACTACCGTTAGCTATACTACCTGGTAATAATACCTATACGCAAAGCATAAAATTTATTTTGGGCATGAATAACGTTGGCTAGCAAGCTTCCTTACGGGGCCATTGCTTTAAATAAGGACATAAGAGGGGATATCGCTTATTAACCATATAGGTAAACCTTACGTTTATATAACAATCGGTAATCTGTACATCGCTTAGGCGGATACGGGAAGAAAATGGCAAAAAAGTTAAAGTATCGTCTGAAGAGTCCGATAACAATCTGCGAGAGGTAATCCATGTATCGAATACTTATCATTGACTTGGGCAAGGATATAAGGGTTACTACGCAGATTAAAAACTGAATACTAGAGGGATTTTATAAAGCGTAAGTGTTTAAACCGCATACTAGATAATATATAATTTATATCAACGTGAAGCGGTTAACATGGAAGAAAAGCTAGTTAAGAGCGCTTGGGTATAAGCTAGCAAAATGAGCGATTTAAAGAGTAATTAATAAATCGTTTATAAGCGGGTTATAATGGTAATGGTTACCAGAAAGGCGCTCGGCAAGTAGCACCATAGAAAAGTCGATGAAAAGCTCTACATAAATCATTTAGCAATATATGAAGCAGCAGATGAACTATGCGTAATAGCCACGAGTTCATCTTCTATATGGAAAGGAGGTGAAACGGATGAAAAAGATAGTAGTAGGTCTAATGACCGGAGCTATGGTCTTTGCCTTTGCCGGTGCTGCTGTGGCAGCTGATCCAACAGGCTTTGGGCCAACGTCGTATACCAAGGTTCAGGGGACGGTCAACCTGAGTGGCAACGGTGATTACAAGGAGTACGTCCAGGGTCAAGCTGTTAAAGACGCTTCAGGTAACGACATAATATATAACGATACCACCAACACGAGCGTTCACCCACAGGGCACCTGGAACAGCCCGTATACTGTCGGCGTCGACGGCTACAACTACAACGACCCACAGGACTATGTGAGGACTGGCGACCAGGTCGATAGAAATGGCACCCCCGGTGTCCTTGATGATGACCCATACAACAACGTCTATACCGCTGGTCCACACGGTGGGCACCTTACAACTACTCACAAGTGCCGTGAGTGCCATGCAGTCCACCGTGCAGCAGGTAAGTTCAAGTTAACCCGCGCAGATACCAGGTTTGAGGCGTGTGATTGGTGCCATGGCACTGGTGCTGGCTCTGGCTTTAACATCGAGATGGATAACGATGACCTGTATACCAGGGAATACAACGTGGGCCATTCCATGGGCTTTGGTATCGATACTGGCAAGTTTAAAGCACCGGATGATACCTACCCGGCATATACACCCAAGTACAACCAGGGTGGATTCTCCTGCTTTGACTGCCACAGCCCGCATGCTAATCCGCAGAGATTGCTTGGATTTAACGATAAGGGTGAGCCGGTTGGGTTAGCTCACAATCCTAGTGATCCAACCAAGCCCAATAAGGTGTATGGTATTGTTAACCCTGGCCACGGTGCTGTGTCAGGGCAGTTGGACGGCTTTCTCGATTGCCAAAACTGTCACAAAGTAGATCCAACAGATACAAGCAAGGATCTGCCAAGGCTCCCGCTCTATCTCTCCGGTAGCTGGA
>DASQQM010000017.1:0-2805 GCA_035643475.1 Anaerolineae bacterium
ACGTTAACGATATAAATTACCAGTAAGCCAATAATCCAAAAAATCGTCAAAGCGTGAAGAGCAAAAATCACAAAAAAGAACGATGAGGGCTCACCTGATTGGTCCACTCCACTAAAAATAAAAAAGATCTGAGAGAACACGAACGCAAAGAATAAGAAAAAATAGAGGATTGGCCAGAGGGTTGCAATGCCTAAGATGATCTTAATTGGTTTGTTCATATCCTACCTCTTACGGTGTCGCATAATATTTTACTATGCCATAAGGTATCGACATACCCGGTGATCAACTAAACTGATAAACTATTTCAGGTAAAGCGCATACTTTTACTATAAAGCGGCATACTCATAAAACTACTGCACGCTACAATCATGATGGGAAGATTTGGGTGCAAATTACCAGTTAAATATGCGAGAGAAGCCTTTATCAGCTAATTAAGGTACGCTCATGCCATCGCCTAAATGAACTCCTCGGCTATTGATACCGACCGCTAGATAGCTTTACCCTAAAGACCGACGGCTCTATTTGAAAAAAAGCAAAAGCTTAGAACAGAATTTTAGGGACATGATCAAGTCAACAACTCGAGAGCTATTATTATAAGTGCACCTATGCCATTAGATATCGCTATAATAGACATAACTATAGAAACTGCGCCAACAAATCGAAATTGAAAAGTGATCGCTGGGCTTTCCCACAATTCCTTTGTCAACTTATGCTTACGAAAAGTATAGCCTGGTAAGAATAAGCGCTTTACTACTTCTGGTATATTTTCGTTTTCATAGTGCTTGAAAAGAAACTCCTTGAATTTCTCTGGCCAGAATAGAAATATAGTGCCCATGGGAAAAACTGCCAGCCCAAACAGGAAAAGTATTAGGCCCCGCACAGGATACACTGAGAGCACTTCCTTTCTTATCCAGCCAGAAGAGAAACACCATATCAAAGAAACACGTGTTAAGCTATCGGCAACATTAGCGGCCGAACTATCAAAGCAGCTTTATCTATCATAGCGGTTCCTCTATCCATTATTCAAATTCCTCAGCCCCGTCTACAAGCCCGAGCTGAACCTTAAGCCACGTAAATTTACTTCCAGCTATTGCGTAACAACCCACCTTTGCAACTATGAGGGTGCAAGACCAATAATAACACGCTGGTATGAAGATACTTCTAATTCCATAACTACAAACCGAATGGCTTCCCTGTGTCCTCTGTATAGTCTGGGTCAATACCATAGACATACGGGCTGTTCCAGTGACCCCTGCCGTACTTCGCTAGGGGATCCCCCTCAATAAGCAGCCAAGTTCCATCGACACCTACCTGCACTTGAGGAGTATAAAGGCCAAGTTCTACGGATACTGTCCCATTATCTGGGGACCAGTTTACGCTGGCTCCAGGCCCAGCACCCGCGCTATGGGTAACGCCAAAGCCTTCCAAGTGCTTCCTTAGCTCTTCCGGACTCGGTTTTTTGTCTTGAGCAAGCCAGCCTACACTCACGCGAGCATCCGCTTTTACACCAATAAACACACTGGGGACGCTTATTCCTCCGCTTACACCCCCTCCACCGTAAACATTCCCATATCTATCTACGATAATGTTGGGACCAACGCCAACGAACTCTGGGCCAACGCTAAACTCAAAGACGTAATAGTCGGGTGCGCGGAGGGCAAGGCCAAAGGGATCAACATATGAGACCGGATTGCCATTTACATAGGCATACCTATTTAAGCTCTGCCCATTGGCAATGCTTCCTAGAAGCACATCTTGATTGATAAAGCGCTTTATCTCGGGGTTATAGTAGCGGGCTCTCATGTAGTAAAGACCATTGCTATCGGTCATTACTCCAAACATGCCGTTAAAGAGAAACGGGGTAGATGTGGTCCCGTTTCTTTTGACCAGCTCCCCATAAACGGAGTACTGGAAGGTATCGGTAATAGCCCCATTGATATCAGTCAAGGCAACAGTGCTGCCTCGTTTGTCAAAGTGATAGGTTTTATACACGCCTGCTTCTTCCTGTGCGATGAGGCCAAGGCCGTAGATGTAATAGGTTTGGTTCCCTTGTGAATCGGTTTTTATGAGCACCTGGCTAAGGGGTGCATTGGGGTTTATGGCGTAGCGGGTGGTGTTGCCGTTCTCAGTTACCGCAGTGCGGTTTCCTTCAGCATCATAGGTGTAGGTGGTATTCCCCGCACTTGTTAGGCGGTTTTTAGAGTCATAGGTAAAGCTACTCATATCACCTGAGAGTGGCCCATGGGTCATGTTGCCATCGGCATCATAGGTAACAGATTTGCCGTTAAATGTAGCAATGCGGTTATCCGTAGTGTAGGTCATTGCCGCATCTTTTAAGGCAAAGGCAGCCTCAGAGGCATTCTGCTCTTGAGTGATCTCTCCCGCCTTGTTGTAGGTGTAGCTGTGCTGAAGGATGATCTTGCCATCTCTGTCCACATCCTTTAGCTCTTTGAGGCTGCCATTGTCATAGTAGGTGCGGGTCTCAACCGTGAGATCGGGCCGAGTGGTCTTTGTAAGCCAGCCGTTTTTATTGTATTCATACTTGGTGATTTTTCCTCCCCAGGCGGTAACAGTTGTTAAGCGGTTTGCCTTATCGTACTCGTAGAAGACCTGTTTTCCTCCGGGGTAGGTTAACGTAGTGAGGTTTCCCACCTTATCATGGGTATAGCCGATTGTGCTTTGCCCAGAGCTGCCTTGTGCGGTAAGAGTCGTTACCCGGTTTACGTCATCGTAGTCTCTGGTGATGGTGTTGGTGCCCTCTGTTGTGGTGAGGACATTATCGTTTTGATCGTAGGTGTAAGAGGT
>DASQQM010000018.1:0-4145 GCA_035643475.1 Anaerolineae bacterium
GTACAAGAGGGACTAGAGCCCGCAATGTAGATAGCGAGGGTTTGTAGCCATGCAGGTGAGAACTGTCCCGTATTCTCCGGCAAGGCTAAAGTTATTCACCATGGCTTTGATGATCCAGCTAAAGCAGAAGGCAGCAAAGAAGAAAAACTTGTGGTCTTTCGACGGGTGTGAGACGAGATTAAGGCATTTATCGAAACATTACCTGACTCCTTATATATTGGTTAAAGCTTTATGGGAGGCACAAAATGGAGACCGATGTAAAAGCATGCAAACCGTCAGGGAGCGGGCTTTCATTTTTGGATCGGTTTTTAACGCTCTGGATATTTTTAGCCATGGCGATCGGCGTCGCCATGTTTTTTGTCGCTCCAGGCGTGATTGATCTAATCACCAGATTTCAGGTTGGCACCACGTCAATTCCAATTGCGGTTGGCCTTATATTGATGATGTACCCACCGCTTGCCAAAGTGAAATACGAGGAGCTTGGCGAAGTATTTAGAAACAGAAAAGTGCTCGGTATCTCACTGATCCAAAACTGGGTTGTCGGTCCAATCATCATGTTTGTGCTTGCGATAATCTTCCTTCGTGGCTACCCGGAGTATATGGTTGGCCTTATCATGATTGGCCTGGCGCGCTGCATCGCTATGGTTATCGTCTGGAATGAGCTTGCAAAAGGAGACCGTGAATATGCAGCTGGTTTAGTCGCGTTTAACTCCATTTTCCAGGTCCTTTTTTACTCGGTCTATGCCTACATCTTTATAACGGTGCTGCCGCCAGTCTTTGGACTAAAAGGCACGGTGGTAAATATAAGCATTGCTCAGATTGCCGAAAGCGTCTTTATCTACCTTGGTATTCCGTTTATTGCTGGTATGCTTACCCGCTTTATCTTGCTTAAAGCGAAGGGTAGGGAGTGGTATGAAACTAAGTTTATTCCAACAATAAGTCCATTAACATTGATAGCATTGCTCTTTACCATCATCGTTATGTTCTCACTTAAAGGTGAGATTATTGTAAGAATACCGCTTGATGTGGTGCGAATTGCCGTCCCGCTTCTTATCTACTTTGTGTTCATGTTCTTAGTCTCGTTTTACATTGGCAAGAGAGCTGGTGCTGATTACTCAAAAAGCTGCACACTTTCATTTACGGCGGCCAGCAACAACTTTGAGCTTGCGATAGCGGTCGCCATTGCGGTCTTTGGGATTAGCTCAGGTGCTGCGTTTGCTGCCGTAATAGGTCCACTGGTTGAAGTACCGGTTCTTATCGGTTTGGTAAACGTGGCATTGTATTTCCAGAGGCGATATTTTACCGTGGTAGAGTCCTGCCCAACAAGCATTCCACGGGAGATCTAGCAGAGAATCAATTACACCCTGTAAATGTAACTGCTTTTTATGGCGGGTGAGTGAAGTTTACTCGCAAAAAGTGATGCCTTCGCTAACTCGTTCGTGATACTTTTGCTCAATTTTGAGCAAATATAAGTATGGCCGATGATACCATTTGCCCCTTCGTGAAGGCGAAGGCAGGTGTGACCGATGATGAATACTTTGAGGCGCTATCCGGTGAGGTATTCCGGGTGATAATTGGGATAAAGCCCGTTATCGCCCGCTGGCGAAATATTAAGCGAGCGTTTGAAAACTTCTCAGTTGAGAAGGTGGCCAAGTTCAACGACGTCGATGTCGAGCGGTTGATGTTAGAGACCGGTATAATCAGAAACCGGAAAAAAATATGGGCAACCATCCAAAATGCACGAGAGTTTCTCAAAATAAGGCGCCAGTACGGATCGTTCTGGTCGTATTTAGAAAGCTTTGGTGGCGCTATCGATAGCCTCGTTGCAGACCTTGACGACCGCCTCCATTATGTTGGGGCGCCCTCAATACGCAGGTTTTTAAACTGTGTCAGCCAAAAGGCTGCTTAAATGTCGACAGGCTTGAACCCTATGCCGCGAATTCGCCGTGCTCTATTCCCAGTAGGTCTTCTACAACCTGGCGCATCTCAGCTACGTTTAACATCAACCCCGGGAGGATGCCCGCAAAGAGGCTCACCATCTCCTCTATGGCGTCGAAATCCTCCTCGTGAATGCCGGCCGATTCCATCTCATCGCGGCCCATTTTTATGGGATATGCAAGTCTGTCTGCCGCGTGATGAGCGAACTCAAACAGCGAAGATTTACCCTCACTGTAGGATGGCCAGATGATAAATAGCTTTAAATCATCCCAGGCGAGCTTCAAAAAACCAGGCCAGTCGCCAACTGCTTTGTAATCGGTGTTTATAATAGAGACACCAAGGGTTGCTTTTATATCCTGGTAGATGGCTTTTGTATCATCTGAAGCTTCTTCCTCTTCAACCGGGTTTATATCGATTTTTCGGATAACCCTATCACCGAAATCTTCATGTGAAGACTCGGTGTTGCCATCTCCGCCGGTGCTTAAGCCGCCAATTGCCTTGTTAAGGGCGCCGCCGATAAGGAGAAGCTTTGAATTTCCATAGTGGAATGCCTCAAGCGTGGTCTGGATGTCGATGAGATCTTTAACCGAGAGATTGTTGGCAAGGGCATCCTCATGCTTGTACTTTTGCACGTGCGCTTCTGACACGAATATCTCGGCGAATCCCCGGGCGCGGTCTGCATCGATCCGGAATTGCTCCGTAAGGGTCGATGGCTTTAGCTGGTGCCAAATAAACTGCAGGAACGGTGGGTACATGGCGAAAGATTGAAAAATCAACGGGGTCCAAGGGAGTTTGAGTGATTGCTTAATATCTTCATAGATCGCCTTAATATCGCTGGTTGCGCTCTCCTCCCGAACCGGATTAATGTTTACCATATCGATCACTCCCGTGCGTAGTTTCAATTTTCGTAGTAGATACCCTTTCTGCAGTATCGGGTATCTACGAAACATAGGACTCTCGCATGGTCGGTGCTGTAGGCGGTGCGGCTGCACTTTATGGTGCAGCTCGGCTATAATTGAGAGGTTCTCGATTATACGGGAAGGGCGTGGGTGATTGGGAGTTCTAAAGGTCATCGCCGATACTAATCTCTGGGTTGCTGCCTGGTTCAATCCGAAAAGTTACTCGGCGAGGATACTCAATATGGCGGGTGAGGGGAGACTTATGCTCTTATGGAGCCCCGAAACCAGAAGAGAGCTTGAGAAGATATTGCGGAATATTAAGGCAACACCCGAATTCTTAGTCGCGGTTGAAAGACTTCTCTTGCTCGGAACTAATGTTGGAAAGACCGAGCGCCTCACCGTTATAAAGGATGATCCAGATGATAACAAATTTTTAGCCTGCGCCAGGGCGGGTAGTGCCGATTATATAATAACCAACGATGATCATCTTCTTGCGTTGGAGATATTCGATACAACGAGGATCGTCACCCCGAAAGTATTTTTAGAGGACTTTCGTAAAAGGCAGGCTCGGTAAAAGGCTAGTCCGCAATCCGTTTGACGAAGCACAGTGCAAATATCAGGCCTTCACATGAAATTGGCGCCATCACGATGCGCGCGCTAAATGAGGAGCCATCCTTTCTGATGCCGGTAAAATCCAGCTCCGCCGGTGCCTTCTCAGCTATAATCCTCTCGTAGTAGGTGGCCATGACATTCTCTCTACTCTCTGCAGAGAATAACTTCTCAAATGGGTAGAGCGCTTCCCATTGTAACGGCGTGTAGCCGAACATATCGGCAAGTCGATCGTTGCAAGATTTGTGTTCACCGTCGAGATAGATGAATACACCTTCAATTGACTCATTAAACACCGGACGGAGCTGATCTGTGAGGTTCCTCAACGCTTTTTTGTGGTGGGGGCGCTCGCTTTCGAGACCGATGGGTACCACCTCCTTTAGCTACTCCCGTTATCTTCTTATAATTCCCACCGTCGGAGATTCTTAATAGCACCGAGAAGGATTAACAAGCGCGTAGGGCATGCGGATTGTTGACAATATACCCTCCCGGGTATACTATTAGGTAAAGTTGCAACAGGTCGAAATTTAAAGTTTACGGTGACTATGGAAAACAATAGTTGATATCAGGACCTGGCGACCTAAGTTGTTTTTATAGAAAATTGATCCCAACGGTATTCCAGAAGCAGGCTTCGCATGACTGTTTTAGCTGCAATGAGGTGAGTCGGAGGAAGAACTATTGAGAGAGCAGTTTAAAGCA
>DASQQM010000019.1:0-9241 GCA_035643475.1 Anaerolineae bacterium
CGAAGTAGATTCTCGATGAACCCATCTTTAATGGATGAGTGCGAGGGGAATGCTGCTCAGATTTTCCAGAGCCTTTTACTAAAGGCTTGTGTAACTTCCAAACGATCATAGCAATATCCGTAGGGCTCCAAAAACAAGAACATCGGCTCTACATGGCTATTATTCTCTAAAAAGGTGATAAACAAATAGTAGCTGCAATACAGTATGTATCGCAGCTACTAAGGACTTACTACCGAGTATATAGCCTCCCAAATAAACTCAAGAATTACGCCTATCCTCCAAGTTTATCGCAATAGGCGTGCATCGCATCGCGTTTGAACTCGGCGAGACCGGGGCGTACCTTGTCATAGAATTCGGTAAAGCGCTTATCAGCGACATACATGTCGCCGAGCCCCCTAAATACCTCGGGCGTGCAGGCGTAGAACCTGTCGTTTATGTGCTTAAACCATCGTTCGATTTGCTCCTGGACTTCATCGTCTGCAGGGCTTTTACCCTCATCCATCAGAGCCGCGAGCTTTGTAATAATATCGCCGCTCTCCGCCTTAATCTCATCCCAATCGGCCTTCGTATACTTCGCGGTCCTTCGCTCGCTTTCCATAAACGCTTCGGAGTGACCCCACCGCTCTCTGGCCTCTCTCTTATACTCTTCGATTTTTGCATCATCAAAGCCGTCAAACATCTCCTCGTTTTTCATGCCAATCTTCCTTTCCATAGTCGTTAATGTTTTCTCAACGAGACCTATAAGGTCTTCTAGTCGCTTCTTCTTTTCAATTAGGATTCGCTTGTGTGAGTGTAAAGCCTGTTTTCTGTCGTAGCTCGGACTGTCCATGATGTCTTTAATCTCCTGAAGACCGAAGCCGAGCTCCTTAAAGAAGAGTATCTCTTGCAACCGCTCCAGGTCAGAATTGGAGTATAGCCTGTAACCCGACGGGCTCGTACCAGCGGGCTTTAGCAACCCGATATCATCATAGTGGTGGAGTGTGCGAATACTTATTCCCGCGAAATCGGCCACCGCTTTTACCGTGTGTACCACGTTCTCACCTCCAGCAGTATCATAAACCATAACGTTACGTGAGGGTAAATAGGTATTTTGAAAAAAGAGAGGTAATTGTTAGGCAATTTGTGAGTTCCACCGCAACACCTGGGTTTACTGCTAGCGGGATTGGAGTAAATAAACCTGAGGTGGCTTAATCCTTTGAAGGAGGATTATGATATGACCGAATTTCAGAGCATCCAGGGAAAGAAAGTACTGTTCCTTCTTGCCGATGGATTTGAGGGCAGGAACTTCACATCGCTGGGGGATTGTCTGCGCCAGCGGGGTGCTGACATTCTTGTTGCAAGCTTCAACTGGGGCGATGTCGTAACGAGCAAGGACCAAGGGATAAGGGTTAAGAGCGTTCTGTCGTTTGCGCAAGCTGCTCAAGAATATTACGATGCGGTGGTTATCTCGGATAACGTTATAGCAGAAGCTGTTCGAGGCAATGCGGCCGTGATGACGCTGATCGAGGAGTCCTGGAAGCACGGAAATGCGGTGGTTGCCATAGATGAGGGTCCCGTCGCTCTTATTGAAGCTAGCATCGTCAACAGTGAGGTCATCGCAACTTCTCCTGATCTTTATGACGAACTTAAGAATACCGGTGCCGAGATATCGGGAACGCCTATCTCTGTAAGCGATAATATACTCACCGCGCGGTCAGATTCTGATCTAGCGGTGCTCTGCAATGATATCGTAAACTACCTTGCAAAAGGCAGGGCTGCTGCGGCATAAGGTCGCTTTTCATACAAAGAAGGTGCTCTAGGGGACACCTTCTTTAGTTGCTACCATATGCGGTTACTTTATCAACCGGGCTCATGCTAAACTTAGGTCATCATATCAAACAGCTCGCTCCGGAGCCTTTGTAAAGTATCGGTTACCTCTGTGCACGTTTTTGCCTTTGCATGATCGATCATCCGCTGTTTCGTGGCCGGGAAAATCCAAACCTTCAAGCGCCATTGGAACCCCAGCCGTAGAGACCGTATTCTTATACCTCCCTCGCATAATGTTGTAAGTACGTTTCTTAATCCCCGCATGTGGGGATGAAAACAAGCGCGGACCAAATCACCTAGTAAGCTCACCGATTGCCCCAGTAATCAAGGTAAACAAGATAACGATGATATTGCATTTATCGGCGCCTATGTCGTTAACACGATTGATTGATGGGTAGAAAACTGCGAGGAGGTGGTAATCATGACTTATGGAGAACGAATGGGCCGCGGACACATGGGCCATAGGCACCGTATGGGCGGCCCGATGGGAGGAATGGCCGGTATGCCGATGGGCATGATGGGTGGCCCGATGGGCATGATGCCAATGGGTATGTGCCCCTGGTGTGCCGGGATGGGCTACGCGGGCGGCAAGAGGCACTGGCGAAAGGGACCACTCGGTATCGCTAAAATTGCGAAGAAGGAGCTTCTCACCGAAAGAGTTAAGGCCAAACTTGAGGCGAAGTATGGCGACGATCTCGACAAGATGGCCGACGAGATTGTCAATTTCGCAGAGGAGTCCCTGCGTATGAAGGCTGATTACATGAAGCGGGCCATGGAAATGCGGCGCCGTATGTGGGAATTCCTTACCGAGGAGCCGGTGGAAGAAGGCGAAGAGGAAATGGAAGAAGGAGAAGGTATAGAGGAATAGTGGTTATGTATAAATATGGATAACTCATCTTGCTCAGATGCGAGTGTTGTCTATATTGAGAGACTTAAGGCCATATATCTATCCGATGCCAGTAATGACCGGTAGTGTACTCCAGAATCCCCTATTAGGGGGTTCTGGAATTATAGGTACTTAATAGATCGACCACCACAAGCTGAAAAAGCCGCCGAAAGCGCGGCTTTTTCATCGGGTAAAGGTTTATCGCCAATAGGGTGCCTGATGCGCTTGAAGGGGTATACCTCGATTTAAGAGGTGTAGATAAGTGATTAATATTTCTTATAGTCCTAGGTATGAAGGCAGTTTTTACGGGTATATTACGCTTAAGAGAAGGAGGTGGACCATGTTTATCGATTATTTAACAATAATGTTGATCAACCTGGTGGCAGGGTTCTTCCTGCTGGCCTACTATGTTTATAGCGGTATCGATGACACAGATCAGCGGGCATGGGCCCCTGGGTTTGGGGTGGTTGGAATTATCGGCGTTGCAACTGGGCTGCACATGATCTTTACCTGGCCGCTTCCCAGTAGCTTCAATATTGCGTTCGGTGAGACAGAGCTTCTTTTTGGGGCGCTTTTTCTTTTAGCGTCTCTCGCCCTTGCTTTTAATACAAGTCTATATACCGTAGCGATCTATGCCATTTTTGCAGGCGTAGCTGCTATCGTAATTGGAGCGCGAATTATTGATAGAGGCGTGACGACTCAGCCGATCGTCTCGGGTATTGGATTTATATTGTCAGGTTTGACAGCTATACTATTCTTGCCGATTGCTTACTGGGTCCCGAGCCGGCCCGCCAAGATAATCTTTGCAATCATAGCGATAATAGCTGCACTTATTTGGGCGTTTATTGGCTATACTGCATACTGGGAGCACCTATCCAGTTTCGCCAACTGGGCTCCGGCCACGCTTCGCGGGCGCTAAGTATACGCCTACTTAATGAGCCTTTTTTTCATAAGCGCGATCGGCACCAGGAAAAGGGTGAGCGCAACAGCGCTCACCCAGATGGTGCTTATCAAGGCATCCTGACCCGATCTTCCCAGAATAAGATTTCTGCAGACGACAACGACGTGGTAGAGCGGCGTAAACCACGCTAGTCTCTGGGCCCACAAGGGTAGGGCATCGATCGGGAAGAATATACCGGAGAACAGGAAAAGCGGGGTAATGAAGAGGGTGAAGTAATAATTAAAGAGCGCAATATTTGCGACCAGAGCGGTAAAGATCATGCCGATCACCGCAAAGAGCAGGGAGAAGATAAACAAGAGCGGCACAAGGATGAGGGCTGCCGGCGATTTCACCAAGCCAAAGAGGGTGATAATCGCCAGAAATACCAGTGAATTTAGGTATCCCCGCGTAGTTCCCCAGAGGATCTCCCCGCCGATTACGTCCTCTATGGTAAGCGGTGTCGCAAGAACAGCGTCGTAGGTTCTCTCATACTTCATCCTGACGTAACTATCATAGGTCGTCTCGAACGAAGCCCCAAACATAACTGTTGAGGCCAGAAGTCCCGGGGCGAGAAACTGGATATAACTGAGGCCTTCAATTTTCTGTACGAACAGGCCCAGACCTATTCCGAGGCTAAGGAGGTATATAAATGGCTCGATAAAGGTTGGGGCGGTCGCAAGCCAGAATATTTTCTTAAAAATCGTCCAGTTCCTCTGCCACATCCTCAATACCCCGGTGAGCGATATAGAACGGGCGACCTCTATAAGAAGGTTCACTCCCTGAGCCTCCTTCCGGTAAGCTTTAAAAAGACATCCTCCAGCGTTGATCTCCTAAGAAGTACGTATTCGGTCTCCAGGCCGGCCTGCTCGGCGATTCGTAAGAGCTTATCTGCCGACGGGGCAAAAAACACGAGGCTCTCATCCTGTGCCTCATACGCTTCGCTCTCCGGGGCCAGTATATCGAGCGCCTTCTGGGTAAGGTCCGGGGCTACCCGTATCTCAAGCGCCTCGCGGCTTACGTTCTCTTCGATCAGCTTGGCAGGCGGACCTTCAGTAATAATGTTTCCTTCATCCATTATTACGATACGATCGCTAAGCTGACTTGCCTCGTCCATGTAATGCGTGGTTAATATGAGAGTTACGCCTTGTTCCTTAAGATCGCGCAGCTTATCCCAGATCAAATGCCTAGCCTGCGGATCCAATCCGGTTGTCGGCTCATCCAGTATGAGTAACTCGGGGTTGTTGATGAGCGCCCTTGCAAGAAGCAGTCTTCTTTTCATGCCGCCAGAGAGGGCATCCACCATGGTGTTGGCCCTCACTGCCAGATGGATGAAATCAAGCAATTCCGTTGCCCGCTCGCGGGCGGTCCTCCGGGGAATGCCGAAGTAATTGGCATATACCTCTAAGTTTTCGAGGACAGAGAGCTCGGTATCGAGGTTCGTCTCCTGGGGGACGACGCCGATCCGTCTCTTGATGGCGCGGATACTCTTTCGCACGTCGAGACCGAGCACGGTGAGTTCCCCAGCAGTGGGAGGCGACATCCCATATATCATCTGTATCGTCGTGGTTTTTCCGGCACCGTTTGGGCCGAGGAATCCAAATATCTCACCTCGCCTTACCCCAAAGCGTATGCCGTTTACGGCTGTCAAGCTACCATACCGTTTGGTCAAGTCTTCTGCCAGCACCACATATTCATCCATCGGTTCGTTCAAGAATATCACCAATTATCTATACCCGATGGGTGAGGGTTTTGTATAAGCATACCGGAAGCATTCTCAAATTGGTGTGGTGGGAGTGGTAGCGTTGAGCTGCTAGTGGTATACTCATGCGGTTAATTAGGTATCCATTCCTTTAGTATACAGTTAAAACCATTTAAGCCAGTATACAAGCATTCACCATTTATAATGAACCGGAAAACCTATATTTGAACCGTTAGCCAAATTTTCAGATACACGTTTGGTTTCTGCAGGTAGATTACCATTATATATGCCTATCGTCATGGGCTTTAGTGCAATGGCCGTCGTCAGGACTGGTAGAGCCTTTTGCTATAACCCGTGCAAGCTTGCTCTAAATTTGCTATATTTGGGTAATATAAAGTATAGCCACATACTTAAAGAGTAAAGGCCCGGGGAGCATGGACGAACTTCTATGAGGGCCTGATTTTTTCCAGCACATAATGGGAAAGAAAAGGGGAGATTATGACGGAACAAGTAGGATTAGACATACTAGAGGAGGAGAGTATGGTTTTTCCTCCATCAGCTGAATTCAGCGTAAATGCTCATATAAAGAGTATGGAGGAGTATGAGGAGCTCTATAAGAGGTCGGTCGATGATCCAGAGGGTTTCTGGGCCGAGATAGCTGAAAAGGAACTCACCTGGTTTAAAAAGTGGGACAAGGTCCTTGATTACGATTTTGAGGAACCCTACATTAAGTGGTTTGAGGGAGGCAAATTAAATGCCTCGTACAACTGCCTCGACAGGCACCTTAGCACCTGGAGAAAGAACAAGGCAGCTATAATATGGGAAGCTGACGACGGAAGCTCAAAGACCTACACTTACCAACAGCTTCACCGCGAGGTTAACAGGTTTGCGAATGTATTGAAGAAAGAAGGCGTGGGGAAGGGCGACAGGGTATCGCTCTACCTCCCCATGATTCCAGAACTTGCCATTGCGATGCTCGCATGTGCCAGGATAGGTGCCATTCACAGCGTGGTGTTCGGTGGTTTTAGCTCTCAGGCCTTGCGCGATAGGATTCAAGATTGCGAGGCAAAGGTACTTATAACGGCGGATAATGGCATGCGTGGCGGCAGGACCGTACCGTTGAAGAAAAATGCCGATACAGCGCTCGAGGAGTGCCCGTCAGTGAGCAGCGTAATTGTGGTAAAAAGGGCGGGCGAGGCCGAAATGAAACCGGGGAGGGATTTCTGGTGGCATGAGGAGATGGCGGCCGTAGATATCGCTAACTACTGCGAACCAGAGCACATGGATGCTGAAGACCCGCTCTTTATTCTCTACACGTCCGGTTCTACTGGCAAACCAAAAGGCGTCCTCCACACCACGGGCGGCTATATCCTTTACACGAGCCTCACATTCAGGCAGACCTTCGACTATAAAGAGGAGCAGACGCACTTCTGCACTGCAGATATCGGGTGGGTTACCGGGCACAGCTATGTCGTCTACGGGCCACTTGCAAATGGCGCCACAAGCTTAATGTTCGAAGGTATTCCAAGCCACCCCGACCCGGGTCGATTCTGGGATATCGTCGATAAACATCAGGTCAATATATTATATACCGCACCGACCGTCATCAGGGCGCTCATGAAAGAGGGCGACAGCTGGGTTGAAAAATATGATCTATCATCGCTAACGGTACTTGGAACCGTCGGTGAGCCGATTAACCCGGCGGCGTTTATGTGGTATTACACCAAAATTGGAAAGGGCAAGCTCCCCGTAGTCGATACCTACTGGCAGACGGAGACGGGCGGATTCTTAATAACTCCGCTACCGGGCGCAATGACGCTTAAACCTGGTTCTGCAACTAGGCCGTTCTTCGGGGTCGTTCCAAAGGTAATAAAAGAAGATGGCTCGCCCGCTGATGTCGATGAGAGTGGGTACCTGGTAATAGAGGGGCCATGGCCTGGAATGCTAAGAGGAACCTACGGCGATCCAGAGAACAAGCGTATTAAAGAAGTATATTTCAGCCGCTTCCCAGGTAAGTACTTCACGGGAGATGGAGCGCGGGTCGACAAAGATGGCGATTTTTGGCTTACCGGTCGAATCGATGACGTTATCAACGTCTCCGGACACAGGCTCGGTACCGCCGAGATAGAGTCCGCCCTTGTTAGCCACCCATCGGTTGCAGAATCAGCGGTCGTTGGGTTCCCGCATGATATAAAAGGCGAGGGCATCTACGTCTACGTGACATTAAAAGACGGCTTTACCCCGTCGCCGGAGCTTCAAAAAGAGCTCGTAACTCACGTGAGAAACGTCATCGGCCCGATCGCAACTCCCGATAAGATGCAGTTTGCCCCAGGCCTTCCAAAGACGAGAAGCGGAAAGATAATGAGAAGGATTCTAAGGAAGATCGCACATGGGCAGATCGATGAGCTCGGTGATACCTCGACTCTGGCGGATCCCTCTGTTGTTGATTCACTGATCAGCAAGCGCCTCTAATGAGCGCTAATAAACATGGGTCCTTACCCATTAAAAAGCAAAAAGAAAGGGCTGGTTTTACACTAGCCCTTTCTTAGGGTTATCGTAACCGAGCAGTATCCAAAGGGACTTGGACCGACTGTTCCTGAGATAAAAGAGGCTCTTCCCTCGTATTCACCGATTGAAAAGCTCTCAATATGCGATCCCCGCCTCTCCACTTTGTAGAAGGTTTCTGATGGCGCAAACTCCCTGGCAAAGCAGACCTCATGCCATATAGTGCTGTCCAATTTGTGCCTGAAGCTGGCTCCAAAGGGACCTTTTTAAATGGTGTATCATTGCCATTTATGGCCCATTAATAAGTGCTTATGACCTATGACATGAAAATTTTTAACAGCCACTCTATATTACACTTGACACCAGAGCTATTAATTGCTGTTATTTAATAAAGTAGCCTTTAAATAGATAGTGTATGAGGGGTCTGTGCTAGGAAACTATAGCAATGTGCTAATGGTGGTCTACCGGTGTTCCAATTTCCACCCGCCCGCAGTATTTGATTTCATATGCATAGTTGTACCCATATGCATAGTCATACCGGATCTAAGTTTTTAAATAAGGGTATGTTTCATCTGTCTTAGTAAGGGGTATCTACTTAAAGCATCATATTACAGGTGGTATTTTTTAAAGGATAGAGGGGCCGGGAATGACCATGTTTATTGTTTAGGGTTAATTCCCAATGGATTCGGGGGCATACTATGCAGGCTATTCAGCCAACCAGCCGCTTTAAAACCCGAGGTTTATCCTAAAGTTTTAGGTAGGGCTTTTAAAGACCGATACTTATACTACCAATCAAAGTTTATTATCAAACAAGAGGGAGGTGAATTTGGTGACACGGGTTTATAGATCCCTTTCTTTGCCAGCCCGGCTGGCGATTATTTTTGTGGTAGCAGCTGTTTTTATGGTTGCTGCAGTTTTAATCGCACTCGCTGATGGTGTGGGCCCAACGTTTAGCAGTTTTAGCCCGGCGCCTGGATCTGAGGCTACCGTTTATTCCTCAGGTTGGTTTACCGTGAGCTTTGCCGCCACCGACCCCGACAGTATCAATGGTTCTTCTGTACAGGTAAAGCTAAACGGTAAAAGCGCCTCTTCAAGCAATATACGGGTGTCATATCGGGAGATAGGGCACTGGGAATTTTATTACGACTGGTATTGGGTGGTAGATGGCTATGACTACACCCAGGCTACTATTTCAGCGGATTTTTCGGGAGTTCTTAGCCTACCTGATAGAAACACCGTTTGGGTAAGCATTGCAGACCAGCAAAATAACACGTCAACTACTGAGTGGACGTTCAATTATGATAAAGCGCCGGTGATTAGCAATCTGGCTCCTGCCAACGGTTCAACTGTGACTACGCTCATGCCAACAATTTCTGCCAAGGTTACCGATAATGGAACCATTGAT
>DASQQM010000020.1:0-13548 GCA_035643475.1 Anaerolineae bacterium
ACCAATACTCCCATCGCCATCAAGAGAAGGTCACTTACTATGTTCACCGTGCGATAATTTCTCTTGATCCACTGGAATGCGCCCAGGGCTATATTAAAGAAGAGGGCCGTCAATATAAACGGGATACCGAGGCCGAGCGCATAAACGCTTAGAAGAAGCGTCCCCTGGTTGACCGTATCGCTCGTCGTGGCGATCATGAAGATTGAAGCCAGGATTGGCCCCACGCAGGGTGTCCAGGCGAAGCCAAACGCCATGCCCAGGGGGAGCGCCCCCCATATTCCAAACCTACTCTTTCCGGTCTGGAACCTTTTTGTCCCATAGAGCTGCGGAATTTTTATGATATCCATGGTAAAGAGGGCAAATAGGATTATTATCACCCCCGCCCCCTTCGTAAGCACTGTTTTGTAGCTCATTAAGGAGACGCCGAGTAACCCCGCTGATGCCCCAAGCCCCACGAATATAAGCGCAAATCCTATTACGAATAGGAACGTTGCGGTAAGAACCTTAATCCTGTCCTGACTCGATGATTGACCGAGCTTATCGACTGATATGCCGGATATAAACGATAGGTACCCCGGAATCAGCGGTAAAACGCACGGTGATAAGAATGACATTATCCCAGCCGTGAACGCTATAAATAAACCTGGTATATCGCCGTTACTCATGTATACCCCCTACCGGTATAAGTATCTTTGCATCATTCTACCACAAGATTGCTCAGATAAAAGAGTATTTCTTGTATGTTTCCAAAATTCCCCTTGTCAGTTTGACAAAAAGGAGATATACTACAGAGCATAGTAATTAATTTGTACCTATGCAAGTGAGCAAGTGCAGAGAATCCAGGAACCAGAAGCCAGAATGGAAGTATACTGGATTCTGACTCCTGGCTCCTATATTCTAAACAGTTTTGAGGTTGGTTGTGAAAAGGTTTAAGCTCGGCAGTTTTCGTCCAACTGAATCGGGGATACGGAAGGCGCTCGGTGATCTCGAGGCAGATATAATGGAGCTCATGTGGCAGAAGGATATTGCGAGCGTACGGGAGATCCATGAGGCCCTCGAGATAGATAGGGATATAGCCTACACAACAGTCATGACTGTTATGAGCCGCCTTGCCGATAAGGGCATTCTGCAAAAAGAGCGGGATGGTAAGCACTACCTGTATGCGCCGGCGGTAACCAGAGAAGAATTCAGCCGGACGGTATTTTCTTCGGTGGTCGGTGGGATTAAGGCCGATCTAGGAAAGCAGGCGCTGAGCTTTTTTGTTGAGAACCTTATGGAGGACGAGGATACCCTAAGCGAACTTGAGCGATTGATTCAGGAAAAGAGAAAGCAGATCAAAGAATGACGAGACTTCCATCCAACAACACCAAGATCAGCCTGGTAGGCCTCGCTGTTCTTGGGATATCAGCGGTTACGGCACTGCTGTATAACATCGATAAGTGGTTCGCCAATGGAGTGGCAGCAAAAAGGGTTGCTGAAACCTGTAATGGATTTGGTACCGGTTGCTCCGATGCATTCTCATCTATACTGCAGGTTATGGGCGGTCCACAGCAGGTGCTTCTGAGTATGGCGGTTGCTATGTTGGTAGCGGCTCTTTTGAAGGCTATGCTGGTGGTCGTTTCAGCGCATAGGGTTGCTACACGTTACGCATTGCCCGGCCAGACATCCCCACGGCTACGTAACGCGCTCTCAGAGCTGGGGGCTGAGGATATACGAATTTGCGTAGCTGACGATGACGGCGTTTCTGCGTTTACATATGGCGTGCTCAAACCCATGATCTGCCTTTCAAAGGGGATAATTGATAATTTAAGCGATGGCGAGCTAGTCGCTCTTCTGGCACACGAGGTGGGACATATCAGGCGCCGGGATAACCTCGCAATATTTATGGCCCTTTTTATCCGCGATTTCCTATGGCCGCTTCCGGTAAGCCATCACCTGTTCGCTATATTTCTCCGGGAAAAGGAGTACGCTGCGGATGATTTCGCCGTCGGCGTGACCAAAAATCCGCTAGACCTTGCCGGTGCAATAGTATCAGTCGCTAAGGCGGTCCAGAAAAAGCCGCTTTCGCCTGCATACGCGACCTTCTTCTCGGGCAAGGCTACGGCGAAGGCGCGCATAAACAGGCTGCTAGGCTCTTGTGACAGGAAGAGGCCATCTTTACTTGGGCTTCTGGCAAGTCTCGTGTTTAGTGCATTGATTATCGTTACGGTCGCTGGCTTTGCATATGCACAGCCACTGGTTAAGGATAGCTCCTCTGGTAAGTGTAGCATGGGTGGGGCTTGCATTGAGCAGGATTATAGGTGTTGCAATGTGAAGTAAAAAATTTTAGACTAAATTACTATGGGGTGTAGTAGTTTAACGGTATATCCGGGTGGGTGCAGGGCGAATGGGGGCATTCCATCCGGTTGAGCCGAATCCGATACCGCAACACCCGAAGGTATCGGCCGGTACTATAAAAAATATTATTGGAAAAGGTGGGAGTAGCGTGGCACAAGGAAAGATAGATGCCCAGCTAAAAAATAAGAGGGACCAGTTCGTAAACGGTAAAGGTGGATCCAAATCGGTGTACATGGTATTGGGCGCGGTCGCTATTGTTATAGCCGCTGGGTTGTTCTTCTATATAGGCTCACGGGGGACAACTGGAACTGCCCAGATAAGCCCAGAAGAGGCCAAATATATCGGAAGGTACCTTCCTGCGGGCTATGAACCGGCCAAGCTTACGGAGCCAGTTACGTATGATCGCAGGATCGATATGACCCCGGTAGCCCCGGAAATAAAGGATGGCACTGTAATGATCAAGGTGGGAGATGTGATCAGCAAGCGAATCGTCTACTTCGAGTACGCAAGGCCGGACGATGGACAAGTCATCTCGATGATGGCCTATATAAAGCCGTCGGGGAAGCTGTTTACCGGCGTCAGTTTTTGCCCACCGTGCCAGGGAAAGTATCAGCACTTTGAGGCCGATGGCACGCTTACGTGCAACGCCTGCGGTACAAAAAGGGATCCGGAGACGGAGGCCGGCATCTCCGGGGCATGTAAGCTTTATCCGGCGGATGAAATCGCACACAAGCTCGTCGGCGATACGATCCAGTTGGCTGAGGCCGACCTGGCAAAGTGGACGCCCCAACCTCTCGATAGACCGGTTGGTGAGGACTAGGGCGTAAAATAGGTATTGGTGGAGGTGCTTAAACGGGAGCGCCCCGAGGAATCAAAAGGAGGCAATTCATGGGCGACAACGGAACCGATGAGGTTCTACCTGAGGTGACTGGAAGTGCCGCTAAGGTTGATAGAAAGCGGCAGGTAGCAAGGTACATATTGATATGGCTTGCAATAGTTGTATTGTTCCTCGCTTTCAATATGGTGATTAAAGCATTTGCCACATCAAGATCGGCTGGAACATATAACACGGGTAGTTATACGGCTGGGCAACCAGTGGCAAACGATGGGCAGGTTGGTGAATATGAGGATTGCGACGGTACCTGCTGCGGTACGGGAACCTATGGCCAGGCGGCAAGTGGTGGCGGCCAAGTAGATGCCTCCGACCCCAAGCAAATCGAGAAGGCCGCCATCGAGTGGTATGCACAGAAAACGGGGGATCGCGATGTGACGGCTGAGGTTCAGGATTTCGGCTGCCACCAGCAGATTACTATTAAAAAAGATGGCAAAGCGGTCAGCGAGATCTCGTTTAGGAATGGTCAATTTCAGTCGCTAACCCCCTGGTAGTAATATATACAGTTGATAACCGATAGCTATCTTTAAATGTAGTTAACAAGTAAACCAACGTCCCCATAGGAGACCAGTTAGTGAGACTGCATCACATAACATGGAAAAACATACGGGAGCACCCCGGTAAGATTGCTCTTTTAATCGTCGGTGTCGCGATAGGTGTGGCGACTGTTGTAAGCCTCTATAGCATATCGAGGGCGATGTATGTCGATATACAGGACAAGATCGACGAATATGGCGCAAATATGGTCATCGTTCCAAAGTCCAAGAGCTTGCCGCTCACGTATGCTGGCGTTACCGTCGGCGGGCTGCAATACGAGTCCAGTTCGCTGACCGAGAATGACCTGGCGAAGATCCGCACCATAAAAAACAGCGCCAATGTAAAGGTAGTGGCACCTAAACTCCTGGGGATTGTGCCGGTCAATGGGAAAAAGGCGGTAATTGCCGGCGTTCGCTTTCAAGAAGAATTTGAGCTTAAGAAGTGGTGGGAGATAAAAAGGGGCGTACGCCCTTCCGAGAAGGGTGATATATTGCTCGGTGGCAAGGCTGCACGGCAGCTCGGTGTTGACATCGGCGATACTGTGAATATCGCAGGAAACCGGTTTACGGTCGCCGGCATACTTGGTCAGGTCGGCACGCAGGAGGACGAGCTGGTGTATGTAGACCTTAAACGCGCCCAGTCCATATTGAGGAGGCCCGGTGAGGTGAGCCTCGCCGAGGTCGCCGCGTGGTGCAAGAATTGCCCGATCGACGATATCGTCAAGCAGGTCAAACAGAAGATCCCGGGCGCCAAGATCTCTGCGGTACGCCAGGCTGCTGAGGCAAGGGATGCGGTAACGGCGCAGTTTAACTTGTTCTCAATTATACTGTCGGCGACGATGGGAGTTGTCGCCATGCTGATAATTTTTACCAGCAGCCTCAGTGCCGTCCGCGAGAGGCGCCGTGAGATCGGCATCCTCCGCGCGATCGGCTACCGGAAAACCCATATCTCATATGTTATCCTGCTCGAATCGGCGATGGCAGGGATAATTGCGGGAGCAATTGGCTATCTTACCGGCTTCTTTAGCGCAAGCAAGATTGCACCTGTAGCGGTGGGGATAGACGTAGGGGTCGGGTTTAATCCGATCCTCCTGGCAGTATCGGTCGGCGGGGTAATGCTCATTGCACTTGTAGCAAGCCTCTATCCAGCCATATTTGCGGCTCGCCTCGATCCATCTGAGGCCATAAATTCATTGTAGGACGGTTTGTATGCGCTTATATACTATCGCACTGAAAAATATAGTGAGAAGAAAGTATAAGATGGCCTTGGTGGTGATAGGTCTGGCTGTGGGCATTGCAACCCTGGTATCGATAATGACCTTAATGACCGCCTTTCAAAAGAGTATCGATGGGCAGCTCGATGCCTATGGGTTTAATATTGTCATCTACCCGGCATCATCTAACCTGTCGCTAAGCTATGGTGGCATGAATGTATCGGGTGTGGATACATACGAGCGCAAGTCGCTCAGTGGGCAGGATATCGCAAAGATCAGGCGGATGACGGGAGCCAATACTATAAGGGCGATTTCGCCGAAGATATTGCAGGCGGTTGAGGTAGGCGGTAAAACGGCCCTGCTCGTCGGGGTAGACTTTAAGAGCGAGCTGCAGGTTAAGAAATGGTGGCACCTTACCGGCACAAGGCCATCGGGGCGCCACGAGATCGTTCTCGGGGCAGATGCTGCAAAGAACCTTAAGCTTGCGACCGGTGATTACCTTATGCTTGCCGGCAATAGATTCAAGGTATCCGGTGTGTTGCAGGAAACCGGAAGCCAGGATGACGGCCTTATCTTCGGGGATCTTGGTGAGGTACAGGCTCTGTACGGGCGTGAAGGTGAGCTCAGCATTATCGAGGTGTCGGCGAAGAACAGCGGCTCCATCGATGACCTTGTGAATCACCTGGAAAAGACACTGCCGGGCGCGACCGTATCATCGATTAAACAGGCGGTAAAATACAAAGAGGAAGCGATGGGTTCGCTTACGAGGTTCGGGCTGATGGTAACTGCACTGATAATAATGATAAGCGGGCTGATTGTCTTTATGATGATGGCCTCATCGGTAAACGACCGGAAGCGTGAGATCGGCATTTTCCGTGCGGTTGGTTACCGGAAATCGAGTGTGGCCAGGATTATATTGATAGAGGCCCTCTTCTTAAGCGTAGTTGGCGGTGTGATTGGGTATATCACCGGTTTTGGCGCTATCTATGTGCTACCAACCATTATGCGGCAGGTTAATCTGTCTGTTGATATCAACGTCGCGGTTCTATTGCTGGCCATCGGCCTTGCTGTCACAACCGGGCTCGTTGCAAGCTTTATACCCGCGCAGAGGGCTGCAAATATGGATCCGGCTGATGCGCTAAAAAGCCTTTAGGAGGTGGATATGTGTCATTAATTATAGCGAATGGTTTATGTAAATACTTCGGAAACGATAAGGGAACGCGGGTTCACGCGTTAGAGCACGTGCACTTCGGGATAGACCAAGGGGAATATATCGCCATTATGGGGCCCTCTGGAAGCGGTAAGAGCACGCTTCTTGCCATACTGGGGGCGATGAGCCCACCCAGCGCTGGTACCCTCGTGGTCGATGATATAGATGTGTACTCCCTCTCGCAGGAGAAGCGGGCTGATTTCAGGAGGGAGTACCTCGGGTTTGTTTTCCAGCAGCTCCAGCTCATACCATACCTTACGGCGCTCGAAAACGTAATGCTTCCCCTCGTTATAACTGGCCATAGGAATAAAAAGGAGCTTGCGGTAAACACGCTTAGCCGGGTTGGCCTCGGCAATAAGCTTAACCGCCTCCCCTCCGAGCTCTCAGGTGGTGAGCAGAGCCGGGTTGCAATAGCGCGTGCGGTAGTCAATGATCCCCCAATACTCCTTGCAGATGAGCCGGTCGGAAGCCTTGATAGCAAGACAGGCGCTGAAATCCTCAGCCTCTTCAAACAGCTCCATGACGAAGGGCAGACCATCATCATGGTAACGCACAATCCGGAGTCGATACGGGATACCGATCGCCTTATACAGTTGAAGGATGGCCAGATTATCAGGGACCAGGGTCCAGGCACCGGGGACCAGGGGTGTGGGAATGAAGTGTGGGTACTGTCTTGAGGTGCCAGGGTGCCAACGTCGATGTGGGCAAGAGATGTGGGAGCAGTTACCCAGTGCTGCGGTGCTGCAGGATGAGGGGGAGAAAGTGCGGGCCAGAGCCTCTGTCATTGCGAGCCCCCAACCCACTGAAAAGTGGGTAGTTTAAGGAAGACACTGCTGGTAAAAGAAGTGTGTCCTTAGGAGGAGCGAGCCTTAGCGAGCGACGCGGCAATCTCAGGCAGCAGGCAGCGTGCTTCTTAGAAGCAAGCAATCTCGTCTCCCTGCTCACATTACTTCTACTAACTGGTGGTTGGTGATTTTGACGAATGGGCAACTACAAATAGCTATTAGGATGGCAGTACATTGGCACATTGGCACTGCAGTACTGTTTAACGGTGCTGTTTAATAGTGCGATTATGTTTTAACAAAACGCTGGATTACATCCATGAGTTCCTGGATAGAGTCATCTCCACTTCCGTTTGATAAAGCGCTTGTAACACAACCCTTTATGTGATCATCGAGGAGAATAAGCCCAACCCTCTGGGTTGCCCCAAGGACGGATGATACCTGGACGAGGATATCAACGCAGTATTTTTCATCGTTGACCATTCGCTGGATGCCACGGAGCTGGCCCTCGATACGCTTCAACCTTGATAAGATTTTCTCTTTATCGGCGGCGTATGAAACCATATCTTCACTCCTTTATACATATACCCCTATTATTATAAGATTTAGTGAAAGTGTCAACAAATGCATTTGAATATATTGACCATGTATCTTGAAGATCGACTTTCGGCACTACACGGCGTTAATCTTATAATACCTATGGGGGGTAAGGGCATATTTTAAACGATGATGAGCTTCTTCGTGCTTGGGAATTTCTGGGTTATTATTCCAGCACTGTAACCATTCATGCTAATCTACTAGCCTCTAAACAGACAAGCGTTTTAGCGCCGGAGGCAATACGAAAGCGGCATGGAATGCGGCCATGGCGTGAGAGCGGGCGCTAACATCCCGATTATCGTGGGACCTCCCAGTATTGCCCTGATGGTGATTTCAAGCTAGCATTAACTATAGTAAGTGTAGTTAACAAGTGAACCAACGTCCCCTTAAAAGGAGGCGTGTTATTACATGACGAATAAATTCGTTTTTCCCATTACGGGAATGACCTGAGCATCGTGCGTGCGCCGCGTGGAAACGGCGCTCGGGCGCGTTCAGGGCGTAAAAAATGTAAATGTGAGCCTCGCAAGCCAAAAGGCGGCCGTTGAGGTCGAGGATGGGGTAATTCTCGCCGATCTCGTTAGGGCAATTGAGGACTCTGGCTATGGAGTGCCGACCGAGGAGGTTACTATACCAATTGGCGGCATGACGTGCGCTTCCTGTGTGAGAAGGGTTGAATTGGCCCTCCTAAAGGTCAACGGTGTTGTTTTAGCAAGCGTAAATTTGGCTACCGAGAAGGGGGTAGTCAAATATATTTCGGAAATGGCGAGTCCTCAGCAGCTAAAACAGGCGATTAAAGATGCGGGCTACGAGGTAAAAGACTCCGGTGAGACCGCCGCAGCTGGGGAGGTTGTCAAACGGAGAAGCGAGGTCGATGAGATACGGCGGCGCCTTATTCCAGCTGCAGTGCTTTCTGTGCTGATAATGGCGGGAAGCATGCACGAACTTATCCCAGCTCTTATGCTTATCCCGATGCAGATCCGGTTCATCATACTCCTCGCTCTTGCGACCCCAGTCCAGTTCTGGGCCGGTTGGCGGTTCTATAAAGGAGCCTACCTTACAGCGAAGCACGGCACCACCGATATGAATACGCTGGTTGCCGTCGGCACATCGGCCGCATATCTCTATAGTTTAGTCGTGACCTTCTTCCCGGGCATATTCGAGGCCCAGGGAATAATGCCAGGTGTCTATTACGATACGTCTGCGGCAATTATCGCGCTGATACTCTTCGGCAGGTATCTAGAGGCAAAGGCAAAAGGAAGGGCCTCGGATGCTATCAAAAAGCTCCTCGGGCTTCAAGCCAAGACTGGCCGGGTAATACGAGGTGGCCAGGAGATAGATATACCTATCGAGGAGATCTCGGTCGGAGACGTTGTTGTCGTTCGCCCTGGGGAGAAGGTGCCAGTCGATGGTGTTGTCGTCGAGGGATATTCGTCGGTAGATGAGTCGATGATAACCGGTGAGAGCATACCGGTCGAAAAGCGTGAAGGCGACGAGGTAATTGGCGCGACCATCAATAAGACGGGGGCATTTAAGTTCAGGACGACCAAGGTCGGAAGCGAGACGGCCCTCGCTCAGATAATAAAGCTCGTCGAGGAGGCGCAGGGATCAAAGGCTCCTATACAGCGCCTTGCAGATATTGTCGCGAGCTACTTCGTCCCGACAGTTATAACTATCGCCGTGCTCACATTTATCGTCTGGTTCTTCTTTGGCCCAGAGCCGGCCTTTACAGTGGCGATCCTCAACTTTGTCGCAGTTCTTATAATTGCTTGCCCATGCTCGCTTGGCCTCGCGACGCCGACGGCGATTATGGTCGGCACTGGGCAGGGCGCGCAAAATGGCATCCTCATACGGGATGCCCAGGCACTTGAGAATGCCCACAGGATAAATGCTGTTGTGCTCGATAAGACCGGCACGCTCACGCTCGGAAAGCCCGTGGTGACCGACATCATCGCCAGCAACGGCTTCAGCGAGGAGGAGATCCTACGGCTGGCCGCGTCTGCCGAAAGGGGCTCGGAGCATCCTCTGGGAGAGGCGATTGTAGCCAGGGCGAAGGAATTAGGAATATCGCTTGCCAAGCCGAGCGATTTCGAGTCCTTTACCGGCCTTGGTATTGGTGCAAGCATAGAAGGCCAGGCCGTTCTAATGGGTAACCTACGCTTAATGCAGGAAAGAACCATCAACCTAGATGGTATAGCAGAGCGGGCGTTACAGCTCTCGGGGGAGGGTAAGACGCCGATGTACACAGCGGTCGATTCGGGTGTTGTAGGATTAGTGGCAGTGGCCGATGTCCTTAAGCCGAACTCAAAGGAGGCGGTCGAGCGGCTCAGGCAGATGGGCCTTGAGGTTATCATGATTACCGGCGACAACGAGCGGACGGCGACGGCTATCGCGAAGCAAGTCGGTGTGGACCGTGTGCTCGCCGAGGTTCTTCCAGCGGATAAGGCGCGCGAGATAAGGCGCCTTCAGGAAGAGGGAAAGGTAGTTGCGATGGTTGGCGATGGTATAAACGATGCCCCAGCGCTTGCGCAGGCCGATATCGGCATAGCGATCGGTACCGGAACGGATATCGCAATTGAGGCATCCGACATAACGCTCATCAGCGGCGACCTGCAAGGACTGGTGACCTCGATCGCCCTAAGCCGGAAGACGCTCCGGACGATCTACCAGAATCTGTTCTGGGCTTTCTTCTACAATATAATACTCATCCCGGTTGCGGCGGGTGCCCTCTATCCGCTCTTCGGGATCAGGCTTGATCCGATATATGCGGCTGGGGCGATGGCATTTAGTTCGGTATCGGTAGTATCGAATTCGCTCCGGCTCAGGAGGTTCAAGGCGCCGCAGATCAGGGCGATCGGGTAGGAGAAGGAGCGTATAAATTCGGCCGGAATAGGAAAATATATAGTGGTGTAGCAATATCGGAGGTATGAGGCCCAATTTCAATTGGGCCTCAGCTACATCCGAGTATATGGAGGTTCTGATATATGGAGACGGGCCTGTACAGAATAGCGCAGATATCTGACCTTCACTGCGGGGATGCCCGCTTTGACGAGGGGCTTATGCTTAGCGCAGTCCACGAGATCAACGAGGCAAACCCAAAGATTGCGGTAATCTGCGGTGATTTAACCACCGGGGGATACCTGGATGAGTTTGAGCAGGCAAAGTCATATATAGATATGATTGAGTGCCCAATCAAGGTTGTGATCGCTGGTAATCATGATCACCGCAACCTCGGTTACCTGTATTTCGAAAGTATTTTCGGTGCCCGGTATAAAACCCTGGATCTGCAGTTCGGTATGCCCTCGATAGGGAATTTCCAGGAGAGAATAAAATTTGTGGCGGTAGACTCGAGCAAGCCCGACTTGAATGACGGTGAGGTTGGCCGCGAGCACTACGATTGGTTAAGAGAAGAATTCAATGTGGAGCATAGCTTTAAAGTTTTCATCCTCCACCATCATCTCGTCAGCGTCCCGGGAACTGGCCGCGAGCGAAATATTGTGTGGGATGCGGGCGATGTGCTGGCGCGCCTGCGGGGCGCCGGGGTTGACCTCGTACTATGCGGCCACAAACATGTACCGTATGTCTGGCCGGTATCGAATATGTTGCTCATAAACAGTGGAACTGTCTCAACCTATCGTACCAGGGGATACACCGAGCCCTCCTATAATATAATTGATATAATGCCAGAAGAGGTGTTGGTGGTTACCAAAAAGCCGGGAGAGGAGTTTACCCAGGAGTGGTCGTTCACTAGATATCCAGTCTTCTAGCAAACCGGTGAGTAGGTGAGTCGGTGAATGGATGAATCGGAGACCTGGCTATCGGGTTACCAGGGATCGGGTTACCAGGAACCGTGGGCCAGGGGTGTGGGTAAGAGGTGTGGGTACTGTCTTGAGGTGCCAAGGTGCCAAGGTGCCAATGTCAGTGAGAGAAAGAAGTGTGGGAGTAGTTACCTAGTGTTGTAGGGGCGGACCTTGTGTCCACCCGGTAGTTGCCCGATTCATCGGGCGGACTCTAGTAGTGCTGCAGGGTGTGGGTAGTAGATGAGTAAGATCAGCCACTGGCCAATGAAGATACATTATTTCCCTCCCTTGATGGGAGGGGTAAGGGGAGGGTGAATACTCTCATCTCATACCCACATGCTGATGGCTTTTGCACGACTGCAGCACCTTGGCACATTAGGACGGACGGGTAATTACTGATAATACATGCAGGTGATTCATAATGATAGCAAAACAGATTGCGATCGGCATCGATATCGGGGGAACCAAGATCGCCGCCATGGCAGTAGATGTCGAGGGGCGCATCCTCTCATCGTTAAAGATAGGTACTCCTGGTGGCACACCAGATGATATTGTTACCGCGGTAAGCGACCTTATAGAGAGGCTTACCGAATCGGTGCTAGATGCTGGTGAGGTGGTCGGTATTGGCCTTGCCGTTGCCGGGACCATCAACTGGAAGGAAGGCATCGTCGTACAATCTCCAAATCTCCCCTTCAGTAATATCAGGCTTAGAAGCATTATCGAATCCAAGTTTGGGCTTTCTACCTTTATGGATAACGATGGAAACCTGGCGACTCTAGGAGAGAAGTATTATGGGGCTGCATGGGGTGCTCAGAATATCATCGGGCTCACTCTCGGAACCGGTATCGGCGCTGGCATAATTATTGATGGATGTCTCTACAGGGGAGCGACCGGAAGCGCCGCCGAAATCGGTCATATGGTGATACAGGCAACCGGTCCCCAATGCACCTGTGGCTCTTATGGGTGCTTTGAGGAGATGGCATCGGGGAGGGCGCTCCTGCGCCTTGCAAAGGAGAAGGCTCTGCAGGACAGGGAGAGCCTTATACTTAAGCTTGCGGGCGGTAGCGTCGAGGAAATAACCGGTCCCATGGTTACCGAGGCGGCCCAGCGGGGAGATAAGACGGCGCTCGATGTGTTTAGCGAGATCGGGTTCTGGCTCGGTATCGGCATTAACAACGTAATAAACATATTTAATCCAGAGCTCGTAGTTATTGGCGGGGGCATGGCTGATGCGGGCGAGCTCGTTCTTTCACCTGTAAGGAAGGTTGTCGGTGAGCGGACGCTTCATCCTAATAAAGAGGTCGCCAAGGTGGTATTGGCCGACCTTGGTAATCAGGCAGGAGCTATGGGAGCGGCCGCACTCGTCTTCGATGAGCTTTCCATCTAAGAATGCTTTTAACATAACCTTCGGCTTAATAGAGACTCACTCTGCTACTTTCAGCCCGCCAGAGTTGAAGTATAATGCCTCGATCGATCCTCTTGCATATTCGAGTTTTCCAGTCGCCAAAAAAGGGTAAACTACAGACTGATAAAATATTAACCCGGATATTGCAGTGGTTTTTGCGATAGGCTTGAACTATCTCCTGGCTCATAGCATCCTCGCTACCGTTGTTTATGGGCCACGGCTATCGTTAACCAGGCGGTTTAGGTAAAACCTGTCGAACTATCTGGGCTTGACAAAGGAGGACATATATGAGCAAACCGAATATAAAGATGGTTAGCCGAACGCTTCTAGAAGTACCCATTGAAGGTCTGAGACGGGAGAGCGATCCGTCGAAGTTTGAGTTTTCATCAACTGCAGAGGTTGAGCCTCTTGAGGGCACTATTGGCCAAGAGAGGGCCGTTGATTCTATCAAGTTTGGCCTTGGGATTAAAACCAAAGGGTTTAATCTCTACGCATCGGGGCCTCCCGGAGTAGGCAAGACCTCGACTATACAATCGTACGTCCAGATGAAAGCCAAGCAAGAGTTGGTACCTGATGACTGGTGCTACGTCAATAACTTCAGCGATCAGGACAGGCCCCTCGCGATATCCCTTCCGCCCGGTCGCGCTAAGCTATTCGCCAAAGATATGGAGGAGCTCATCAATAGCGCGCGAGCCGAGATTCCGAGGGCATTTGAGAGCAAGGAATATGAGGAGAGGAAAGCCCGAATTGCCAATGATTTTGAAACTCAGCGCGAGAA
>DASQQM010000021.1:0-2469 GCA_035643475.1 Anaerolineae bacterium
AGTTGTCGGCGAGGGATTTAAGCAATTCGCTGCATAACGGAGAGTATGAGAGCTATGCGCGTTCGATATGCTAGCAACCTGCTGGCGGTTGGTGATCGTTGGATACATGAAAGGAGAAAGGTTGGTTAGCCCTACGGTAAATAAGCAAACCACGGTTTCGTTTCTTGAAGCGAAGGCGAGAAGTATACGATGGGATATTATTAAGATGGTCGGGATGGCCCGCTCGGGTCATCCTGGCGGTTCCCTCTCTGCGGCCGATATAGTAACCACGCTCTACTTTCACGAGCTTAACCATCGTCCAGATGACCCGCATTGGCCTGATCGCGACCGCTTTGTTTTAAGCAAGGGGCATGCAGCACCGGTGCTCTATGCTGCCCTTGCCGAAAGCGGTTATTTCCCCCGGGAGGACCTGTGGACCCTGAGAAAGATCGATAGTCATTTGCAGGGGCATCCTGATATGAAGAAGACGCCCGGAGTCGAAATTTCTACCGGATCTTTAGGAATGGGATTTTCAGCTGCCGTTGGGATGGCGCTCGGGCTGAGGATCGACAAGCGACAATCGAGGGTGTATGCGCTTATTGGGGATGGCGAATCCCAAGAAGGCATAATCTGGGAGGCCAGTATGTTTGCCGCACAGCATAAGCTAGATAACCTGGTAGGAATACTTGATTATAATAATATGCAGATAGATGGCCTGGTAAGCGACATAGTCGATATCTACCCGGTCGCTGAGAAATGGTCTGCGTTTGGCTGGCACGTGATCGAGGTCGACGGCCACAACGTCGGCGAGATCATCGATGCCTTTGCGACAGCCAGGATGGTCAAAGGGAAGCCCACTATGATTATTGCCAACACCATAAAGGGCAAGTGCGTCTCATTTATGGAGAAGGTGGTCGATTTCCATGGTAAGGCCCCGAACGATGAAGAGGTTACCAGGGCATTGGCAGAGATCGAGGCCTTGGGCCCGCTGGGCTAGCAAGTTGCCAATAAAACTAGTAGTGACCAATCGGTACATGTGAACAATTAAAGAATTATAGTGATTGAACGATTTATATATCAAGCGTAGAGAATTAAATTGAGGAGCAATATGGCAGATAAGAGAGCGACGAGAGAAGCATACGGCGAAGCATTAGTAGAGCTGGGTCACGAGTACCCGAATCTAGTAGTGCTCGAAGCTGATCTGGCGAAGTCGACCACGACAATAAAATTCAAAAAGGAATTCCCTGACAGGTTCTTTGATTGTGGTGTCGCTGAGCAGAATATGATGGCGATGGCAGCCGGCCTCGCAACGACCGGGAAGGTGTGCTATACGGGTTCCTTCGCGATGTTTGCCACCGGTCGTGCCTTTGAGCAGGTCCGCAACACTATCTCGTATCCCGGGTTGAACGTGAAAATCTGCCCCACGCACGCGGGTATTACGGTCGGAGCAGATGGTGCTTCACACCAGACCATCGAGGATATAGCGCTTATGAGGGTTATCCCCGGTATGACGGTGATTGTACCCGCTGATTATTATGAGGCAAAAAAGGCGATCAAACAAGCGGCGGAAATTGAGGGGCCAGTTTTCATCAGACTTGGCAGGGCGCCAGTTCCGGCGATCTTCAATGATGACTACGAATTCGTACCGGGCAAGGCGATAAGGCTTAGAGAGGGCTCGGATGCGACCATATTTGCGACTGGGATAATGGTTGATAGCAGTATAAGGGCTGCGGATAACCTCGCCCAGCAGGGAATAAGCGTTGAGGTTATCAATATCTCCACCATAAAACCACTTGATGAGGTGGCAATAAGTGAGTCGGCATCTAAAACCGGCAGGGTTGTAGTTGCCGAAGAGCATAGTATTATTGGAGGCTTGGGGAGCGCGATAGCAGAGCTTTTGAGTGATAGGCACCCCGTGCCGGTCGCGAGGGTAGGCATGAAGGATATATTTGGGCGCTCGGGTGAGCCAGCTGAACTACTCAAATATCATGGCCTAACCGATGAGGATATCGAACGAGCGGTAAAGAGTCTACTCGATACGTAGTCTCCGCCTTCTTACAAGGTTATCTACCACCAGGTTTTGATTTATATCCGATCTTCTGGTAGGATACCTATTTTGGGAGTGATTAACGCCGTGATCAAAATGAGAAACGTTGTCATGAGCTATAAGGGTGCCCACCGCCCGGCATTGAAGGATATTAGCGTGGACATTGACAGGGGCGAATTTGTATTTCTAGTTGGCCCTTCTGGCTGCGGTAAATCTACATTTATACGCCTACTTCTCAGAGAGCTCGTCCCGGTAAAGGGCAACATAGCTGTTGCCGGGCATGACCTGGTGAATATGCGCCGCCGGCGGGTTCCGCAGCTCCGCAGGAATATTGGCTGCGTCTTCCAGGATTTTAAGCTACTTCCTAACAAGACGGTATATGAAAATGTTGCATTTGCGCTCGAGGTCATAGGAAGGCCAACTAAGGCTATCAGGGCACAGGT
>DASQQM010000022.1:0-2515 GCA_035643475.1 Anaerolineae bacterium
GCTACTAGTGCTGCAGTCATGTAAAAGCCATCAGCTATCAGCCCTCAGCCGTCAGCAGGTGGGTATGAGATGAGAGTATTCACCCTCCCCTAGCCCCTCCCATCAAGGGAGGGGAATTATGTATCTTCATTGGCCAGTGGCTAATTACCCACATCTCTTGCTTCCACTTGGCCATTTGCTGATCCCACATTTCTTTCCCTCATCGACATTGGCACTTCGGTACCTTGGTACCTCAAGACATAACCCTCATCTTATATCCACATTAACTGGCAATTGCAGCACTGGACAACTATTATTACCCGCATCCCTGGGCTCTGGTCCCTGGACCCTGGCCACCTGGTAACCGATTCACCGATTCACCGATTCACCGTTCTACCCGTAGACTCTTATGTTCCCATTTCCCATGAGTGCAGGTACTTATCCTGTTCAGCGGTGAGCTGATCGATCTTTATATTCATCGAATTGAGCTTAAGCCGTGCAATGTTCTGATCGATCTCAGTGGGTACCGGATACACGGTGTTCTCCATTTTTTCAGCCTCCTTCAGTATATGCTCCACAGAGAAGGCTTGATTTGCAAAGCTCATATCCATAACGCTTGCAGGATGTCCCTCAGCAGCTGAAAGGTTTACCAGGCGACCATCGGCAAGAAGGTAGACGCGCCGCCCATCTTTCATGAGGAATTCTTCCACAAAGTCGCGCGTCTCCCTGCGCGACTCCGATAACGCCTCCAGCGCCGGTATGTTTATCTCAACGTTAAAATGCCCGCTATTGCATATGATAGCCCCATCCTTCATCACCTTGAAGTGCTTCTCATCAATAACGTGAATATCACCAGTAACGGTAACCCATATATCAGCTATCATCGCCGCTTCAATGGATGGCATTACCCTATACCCATCCATTACCGCCTCGAGCGCACGCAGTGGATCAACTTCGACGACTATTACGTTAGCGCCCATACCCTTTGCCCGCATCGCGATGCCCCGGCCGCACCAGCCATATCCGGTTACAACAAATACCTTACCGGCAATGAGGATGTTCGTCGCCCGAAGTATACCATCGATAGTACTCTGTCCGGTCCCATACCGGTTGTCGAAGAGGTACTTCGTCTGCGCATCATTTACGGCTATGATTGGGTAATGCAAAACTCCCTGCTCAGCCATACTTCTAAGCCTGATAACACCGGTTGTTGTCTCCTCGGTTCCGCCGATAACTTCTGAAAGCTGGTTTGCCCTATCAGCATGAAGAGTCGATATTAAATCCGCACCATCATCCATCGTTACTTTCGGATGGTGATCCAGAGCAGCATTTATGTGTCTGTAGTACGTCTCATCATCTTCATCCTTGATAGCAAAGACCGGTATTTCATAGTCCTTGACGAGAGACGCTGCTGTATCGTCCTGCGTGCTTAACGGGTTCGATGCGCAGAGAACCACATCCGCACCGCCAGCTTTAAGGGTCCTCATAAGATTTGCTGTCTCCGAAGTAACATGCAAGCAGGCCGAAATCTTGACGCCAGAGAGCGGCTTTTCGTTGGCAAAGCGCTCCCTTATGAGTCGCAGTACCGGCATATCTTTGTCAGCCCACTCGATTTTCTTCCTCCCTCTCTCGGCAAGGCCGAGGTCCTTTACATCATAATCCATGCAATTCGCTCCTTTTTATCACTTATATTGTATGGCTTAAATATTCTCTAGAGTTCCGATTATCAGCTTAAGCAGCTTGTCGGACGATTTCTGGGCTTGGGTAAGCACCTCATCGTGGCTAAGCTTCCGCTCGGAGCCCGGGACATTCGTAATAATGGCAAAACCAAGTACTCTCATCCCCGAATGTCTCGCTACTATAACCTCGGGAACGGTCGACATCCCTACCGCATCGGCGAAAGTCGACAGGAGTCTGATCTCGGCCGGGGTTTCATATGATGGTCCAAGCACTCCCACATATACCCCTCCTCTTAGGTCTATCCCCTCCTGTGCCGCAATAGCCCTTGCGGTCGCCAGAAGTCCGCTATCATACGCCTCGGTCATATCGACAAATCTTGGTCCCAACTCATCATCGTTTGGTCCGATAAGCGGATTTACACCCATTAGGTTGATCTGATCGGTTATGGCCATTATATCGCCCTGCCTAAGATCAGGCCTAAGGCCACCCGCAGCACATGTAACGATGAGCTTATTAACACCCAGCCCCTTTAAAATTCTTATTGGGAAGGAAATTCCAGCCGATGTATAGCCCTCGTAGAAGTGAAACCGTCCCTGCATAATTGCAACTTTTTTTCCCGCGAGTTCGCCAACCACCAGGTTGCCTGCGTGGCCCTTTGTCGTCGATCTAGGGAAGTGGGGTATATCATCGTACGGAAATATCTTTGGGCCCTCCACAGCATCAACTAGACGACCGAGTCCAGAGCCGAGGATTATCCCTATATCAGCCCCATTAACGGTGCCGTTAATATGCCTAAGGGCCTCTTTTAGGTTCTGCCTTACCTGTTCGACCAAATCCATTTAATTCCCCATGGAGT
>DASQQM010000023.1:0-2551 GCA_035643475.1 Anaerolineae bacterium
GACCCTCAGCTTGTCATCCAGAGCCTTAAGTAAAACTGAGCCAAAGGATCTAGAGTCCTCTGCCAATTGTATTAGCACATGTCATTCTGAAGAGCCGGAGGCTCTGAAGGATCTCAATCGTATTTTCTCTATTTTTAAGTATTAGAATGCCTTTGTATCAACCAATACTTTATCGGTCATATGCTACCTAGTGGCATAATGATGACGATATTATTGAGATTCTTCACTCCGCTTTACGCTACGTTCAGAATGACAGCTGTCAACAGCTAGAAGTATTGAGTTGTAAGATCCCTGAGGCGATTCTTCCAATATGAATATCGCATTACCCGTATTAAATTTCTACCTTACTTTGGGTTTTTTAAATCATACAGCTGGTCAGGCCATTCCTAGCAATCGGCTAATAAACTTGCTTCAGCTGTTACGCCTTTCTTGCAGCTGAAATGAGTTTTGCGTAAAATTGATATAGCTAGATGGCTATCAGCTCCCCTATCAATAGAAAACGATGTAATAAATTGCAGAAGACCTCAGATTTGGGCGAGGGGCGGATCGAAGAAGCGCTCGCTAGCGCTGTGTGCTTTCAGGCTGATCGCCGATGGCTGACAGCTAATAGAGATTAAATCGAGCGAGATGGAGAAGTCTTTGAGAGTACTTGTAATTGGAAGCGGCGGACGAGAACACGCCCTGGTCTGGAAGCTACGTCAGAGCCCAAAGGTGGAGGAGGTATACTGCATCCCCGGAAATGGGGGGATAGCTGAGATCGCAGAGTGCCCGCAGATCGACCTATCCGATCTTAATGCCCTCGCCAACTTTGCCATTGAAAAATCAATCGGATTAACGGTTGTTGGACCAGAAGTGCCCCTAGTGGCTGGTATCGCTGATACCTTCATGGAGAGAGGGCTCAAGGTGTTTGGGCCAAATCAAAAAGCAGCCCAGCTTGAGGGGAGCAAGAGCTTTGCCAAGCACATAATGAATGCGTACGGTGTACCGACTGCGCGGGCAGGGGTGTTTACCGATTACGATGAGGCTGTTTCGTACCTCAAATCAGCTGATGCGCCCTACGTTGTGAAGGCCGATGGGCTGGCGGCCGGAAAGGGTGTTATTATAGCAAGGAGCCTGGAGGAAGCCGAGGATGCGGTGAGGAGCTGCCTCATTGAGGGAAAGTTTGGCTCGGCTGGGCAGCAGGTAGTTATCGAGGAATACCTCGATGGTCCGGAATTATCTATCCTTGCCTTTAGCGATGGCAAAAACGTGTTGCCGATGGTCCCCGCACAGGACTATAAGAGGGCGTATGACAACGATGAGGGCCTCAATACCGGCGGCATGGGATCCTACTCACCGGTACCAATAGTGAGTCCAGAGTTATATGATGAGATAGTTGATGTGGTGCTTAAGCCGACGATACGTGGTTTGGCGGAAGAAGGTATTGAATACCAGGGCGTTATTTACGCCGGCCTCGTGCTCACCACATCCGGGCCCAAGGTTCTCGAGTTTAACGCCCGGTTTGGTGATCCCGAGACCCAGGCGATACTACCGCGTCTCGAGAGCGACCTGCTGGAGCCAATGCTTGCGGTGGCTGACGGGGATCTCTCCGGTGTCGAGCTTGCGTGGAGAGCAGATGTGTGCACCACGGTGGTCCTCGCGTCCGGTGGTTATCCTGGCGATTACACCACCGGCTTTGAAATTTCCGGGCTGGAGGAGGCATCCGGAATGGAGGGCATCACCATCTTTCATGCCGGCACAAAGGCGCGCGACGGGAAAATCGTAACGTCTGGCGGGCGCGTGCTCAATGTAAGCGCTCTCGGCAAAGATTTTTCAGAGGCGCGAGAGAGGGCTTACGCCGCGATTAGCAGGATACACTTTGAAAATATGCACTTCAGGAGGGACATTGCACTCCGGGCCATCAGTAGGTAGTGCCGATAATTTTATGTTGAATACAGGGTCCCGCAGCTCTACAATATACTCTGCCCGCCGATGGCGGGCTCAGTTATTAGGAGGTATATGCGATCACAGTGGGGCTGGATGTAATGATTAAGCGGGCAAAAACTGAAGATGCTGAAGAGATACTGGATCTTCAAAAATTAGCCTATCAGAGCCAGGCTAAGATTTATAACGATTACAGTCTTCCCCCTCTCACCCAGACTCTGGAGGAGGTAAAGGTTGATTTTGAGGATCAGATTGTTCTCAAAGCGACGATCAGTAAGAGGATAATCGGCTCGGTACGGGCTTATGTGGATGAAGAAACGTGCTACATCGGGCGGCTTTTCGTCCACCCCGATTTTCAGAATCGGGGAATAGGGACGGAGCTGATGAATGCGATCGAGCGGACATTTAACGAAGCCAAGAGATTTCGGTTATTTACCGGGCATAGAAGCGATAAAAGCATATACCTTTACCAGAAGCTCGGATACAAGATGATAGAAATCAAAAGAATTACTGATGGCTTAAGTATTATTCACATGGAGAAGGCTTCGGCGATGCCGCGTTAGTTATACTATAACGTCCATGATTCTCAGGGTTTCATTCTGTAGAGCGCCCGGTCGTATTGTAAAGT
>DASQQM010000024.1:0-6094 GCA_035643475.1 Anaerolineae bacterium
TGCGGGGACAGTCGTTACTAGGGGGCGGGGGAAAGCGGTGATCACTGCGACCGGCATGGGTACGGAGCTTGGTCACATCGCCGGAATCGTACGTGAGGCGAAAGAGCCGAGAACGCCCTTGCAGCAGTCAATGCGCGAGCTCTCTGGCTACCTCATCTGGTTTGCCATCAGTTTCAGCGTACTCGTCCCGGTAATTGGATTACTTGAAGGGCGCCCGTTAAGGCAGATGGTGCTTACGGGCCTGAGCTTGGCGTTTGCAACCATTCCTGAAGAGATGCCTATTATCATAACTATGGTTCTTGGTCTTGGAGCATTACAACTTTCCCGGCGCCACGGCCTGGTAAAGCGACTAAGAGCTGCAGAAACCTTGGGTAGCGTCACCGTTATCGCCACCGATAAGACCGGGACGCTTACCGAAAACCGCATGGTCCTATCACGCATCTTCGCCGGTAAAAAGATGACCGAGTTTCGAAAAGCACCACTATCTCCAGAGGACGCCAAGCTTCTCGAGATTGGCATGCTGGTCAACGATGCAATTCTTGAGCAGTCAAATGGAGAGCTTCGCTATACAGGGGACCCGACAGACGTTGCGCTCATTGAGGCATCATTGACGGCAGATCAAAAACCAGAGGAAGCTCGGCGCCAGTATCAACTGGTAAACGAATTTACCTTTAATGCGGAGCGAAAGCTGATGTCGGCGATCCTTAATAAAGGCGATAGGCTGCATGTTTTTGCCAAGGGCGCGCCGGAATCCATTCTCTCGATATCGACAGGGTACCAGGCGGGAGGCCAGAACAAGCCGATGACGGGTGAGGAGAGGGATGAGGCGCTTCAAAAAGTGAGCGAGATGGCAAAAGGTGGCCTGCGGGTACTCGGCTTTGCGTACAAGGATATTTTACATGACGGCCACGTCGAGAGAGATGAGGCGGAAAGCGACCTCACGTTTGTCGGGGTCGCCGGGTTTTTGGATCCACCACGGCTGGACGTACCCAAGGCGATCGATGAAACCAGACGTGCCGGTATACGAGTCCTGATGATTACCGGTGATTATGCCATTACCGCTGAAGCAATCGCGAAGATGGTTGGCATCAGCACGGATGCACGGGTTGTAACCAGCGAAGATTTGAGCCAAATGAGCGATGAGGAACTCCGGCAAATAATAAAAGACACAACGGTCTTTGCCCGGATTGCACCTGCCGATAAGCTTAGGATCGTCCGCGCCGCCCAGCAAAACGGGGAGATTGTCGCTGTCACCGGGGATGGTATAAACGATGCGCCAGCGCTCAGTGAGGCCAATATAGGTATTGCCATGGGAGAGACTGGCACTGATGTGGCTCGAGAGGCAGCCGATATGATCCTTACTGACGATGATTTTGCTACCATCGCCTTCGCCGTACGTGGCGGCCGGCGAATCTTCGACAATCTGCGAAAGGGTGTGCGCTACTACCTCGGGGTAAAGCTCGGCTTAATCTCGATCTTCCTACTCCCGATCATTCTCGGGATAGCGCTGCCATTTGCTCCGATACAAATTATCATACTTGAGCTGTTTATGGACCTCGGCGCATCGGCGGCTTTTGTAGCTGAGCCAGCAGCACTGAACATCATGGATAGACCTCCACGAAATCCGAATGAGCGATTTATGGATTGGCCGATGCTCCGTGCTATAGCAACCGGTGGGCTCGCGCTGTTCCTAGCCGTAGCCAGCGTGTTTCTTGTGGTAAACAGCAGGGGAGGAGATACCGTCGTTGCCCAGACAGCTGCCTTTACAACATGGATTTTCACCCATATTTTCCTTGCACTTAACATGAGGTCGGATACCGAGCCACTGATTCGCCGTGGGCCTTTCAGCAACAGACCGATGGATATCTGGGCGCTGGCGGCAATCGGCTTTGTAGTCTTTGCGGTGCTTACGCCGTTCCTGCATCCGGCTCTAAAGCTTACTTACCTTACTGCAGGGGAGTGGGCATTGGCAATCGGTGCTGCTTTCGTCTTCACCTTCTGGATCGAGGTGCGGAAGCTTATCATAGGCAGGCGCGCCTAATCGGGCTCGGACCCTATTTTATTAAACATTTACAGGAAACGCCTCGTGAACCAGCTGCTCTGTTTTATCACGCGTGTCACGTACTGCGCCCAAGCTCCCAACCTAGTCTTCAAAAAGCTTTCTATACTGCCCGTAGCCCTCTTTTTCAAGGTCTTCTTTCGGTATAAAACGCAGAGCGGCTGAATTCATGCAATACCTTAAGCCGGTTGGTGGTGGACCGTCATTAAAAACATGACCTAAATGGGAGTCTGCATCTTTGCTTCTTACCTCTGTTCTGCCAAACAGTCCAGGTTCTTTCTTCGTCACAATATCTTGTGGTTCTAACGGTCTTGTAAAGCTTGGCCAGCCTGTTCCGGAATCATACTTATCTTTTGAGCTAAACAATGGCTCCCCAGAAACAATATCAACGTAAATGCCTTCTTTTTTATTGTCCCAATACTCGTTATTGAAAGGAGGTTCAGTGCCTTCTTCTTGCGTGACTTTATACTGCAGGGGAGTGAGCTTCTTCTTTAACTCCTCTTCAGTTGGCTTTTTCCAGATCTCTTTTCTCATATCACCACATCCAATGTAGATAGGATCATGCTAATTATTTTCCCACAGCGCGCATAATTATTTGGCGTTACACACAAGTATTGTAATTCCATGTAAGTGGTCGAGCCATTGCTAGGTTATCATCTGGAAGTTTTAGCCGCCACCCTCAAAATCAGTTTGAATATTTCCGATTGCTTTAGTGATTGAGTGATCGTGCAAATCCAAAGAATCTCGAGGTCGTTCCAAGCGCATTGGCTACGAGCATCGGTTTTATTGAATCTTACACTTTTTTGGGTATATAATGAGTCTTATCGGCTGTCTGAATAGGAAAGAACTCATGTAGAAATAATCCCTAGATAAAGGTGCTGAACAATGCCGCAACCGGTTGACCTTGGAGAACTAAACTTAAGCATGTATGATGAGGTTTTACCCTCTGAGATGGAGGAGCTGCGCCAGCAGGCTGAAGGCTTGCAGGGGCTGCGGGTGCTTCATATCAATGCAACGCCCTACGGCGGGGGCGTCTCAGAGCTTCTCCGCTCGCTTGTTCCATTGGAGAGGGCGCTGGGGCTTGATTCTAACTGGCAGGTAATAACGGCCGATAAGTCTTTTTTCCAGGTAACAAAGGCGTTTCACAATGCGCTGCAGGGTGCCACATACAAGCTGACCAAATCCGACCGGGAGACGTATCTCGCCTACAATAGTCTGAATGCTCGCGAGCTTACCGATGATTACGATGTAATAATCGTGCACGACCCGCAGCCAGCGGCGATTTGCAGTTTGCGCTCTGATATAAAAGCTAAATGGATATGGCGGTGCCACATCGATACTTCGGCCCCCAACTCTGAGGTGTGGGAGTTCCTATATCCTTACGTCAATAAGTATGATGCTAAAGTATTTACGATGTCCGCTTTTATTCCTAAGGGTTTAGACGGTAAGACAAAAACGATTACACCAGCAATTGATCCTCTGAGTCCAAAAAACACGATGCTTCCTGAACGCATGGCAAGGCAACTCATAAACTGGATCGGTGTACCTAAGGATGGACCTCTTATCTGCCAGGTGTCACGTTTTGATCCATGGAAAGACCCGCTGGGCGTGATAGAGGCATACCACCTGATAAAGCAAGAGCAACCGAATGTCCGCCTTGCACTAATCGGGTCGATGGCCCTGGATGATCCGGAGGGTTGGGAGATATACCAGACCATAGTCAATGTTGCGGAGAAAGATAGAAATCTTCATGTTTTTACTAACCTCGTTGGTGTCGGTGATTTACAGGTCAACGCGTTTCAACGACTTGCCGATGTGGTCATCCAGAAATCGATCAGGGAAGGTTTTGGGCTGGTCATCTCCGAAACGCTTTGGAAAGGAACGCCGGTTGTAGCCGGCCGGGCGGGTGGAATTCCTTGTCAAATGGCTGGAGGTGGCGGGTTCTTGGTCGATTCGGTTGAAGAAACCGCTGAAAAAGCCCTGATTTTGATCAACGACCGCAAGTTTGCCGATGTGGAGGGTAGCCGGGGCAAGGAGTACGTGCGTGAGAATTTTCTAGTCACCAGATTGGTTCGCGACCACCTACAGTTGATGGCCTCATTACTCTAGCTCACACTGTGACCTGAAGCGCATAACAGAGCTCCCGCAGAGCTCGTTAGCAATTTTAGCTACTTTTCTCATTGAGACCCCCTGGATATACATCTCGATAATCGAAAGAGCCAAGGCCTTCTCACTTCTTTGGTATCCATTGCTCCCAGTCCAGTTGTCCTGCTCCCTAGCTACCCACATATCTCTGATCTAAACGATGTACTCGCGGTTGTCTGCGTTTCTGACTGTGATAACTTTATTAGTTAACCCCTTCCCTAATACCTGACCAAAAAAAAATAAAAGCGGTCAGAGGTCTTGAGATACGATTGTATTGTCCAGAAACAGAGGTCCAAGAGCGTAGATAAAATTAGCTGGATAAGGTTTTGGTTGCTCACACCGAATAAATATGTAAGGATACTTAAGCCAGGGAATAGTAAAACCAGGCGATTACGCCGGTGATGAGGCCACAGACACGACGTTTCAAGGAAATGACGTGAGCTGATAGGAAGACGCAGGAGCATGGCGATTGATAGTAGAGCTAGAACTGGCCACCGTATTTCTCTACACAAACAATACCGCCACATTTCTGCTCTTCATTCCCTTTCGGGTACAATCGGTTCGATTACACCCCTGATGCTTTGGGGATCGCTTCTTTTTTTAGCGTATCGGCAATCATCGTAGCCCAAGAAGTTATGGCATCCCAATCACGGAAGTCGCCGATCGGTGCTTTAACGTTCCTGATCATCCACCGCTCAATAAAGTTTAGCTTCTTCGGGTCGAGCGCCCCGTGAAAGACGGTTATGCCACGGGGCTGTATACGATCGGCGATGGGCTGCAGCGCCTCAGGGAAATGCCACCCTTTCAATAACTCCTCTAGATCTCCCTCGCCTGTAGGTCCGCTTGAAAATAGCCACACCGGCCGCTCGGATAGCTCCTTCTCATTGGTCTCTAAAAACACCGCTGCCTCCCTGCGCCATTGCCCGATGTAAACGGCACTGCCCAATACAACCGCCGCATATGGGGCCACATCTCGAACGCGATTAACGGGCAACACATCAGCCTGCAAACCTGCTTCACGAAGCACTTGCCCAATTCTCTCCGCAATCTCCGCTGTGGCGCCGTACTTGGTGGCGTAGGCCACCAGAACTTGAGCGTCCATTTCATCCTCCTTTCTGGAAGCGACGCAACTTCGGTATTCCCATAAATGCAACTTATTAGGCATCATATTGCAGGATCTGTTTTTATTGCATGCGCCCTTCTGCACATAAGGTAAAGAGCCCGAGCATATTTGCCAGGGCTTTAAATTTTGGCGAATGGTAAAGGTCGCTCACTTATGCAACGCGCCTTTCCTTTCTGTGGTGTGATTGAATCTCTTTGGCTATGTGGTAGTCGTTAATTTCTTAGAAACTGGCAAGCTTTTTGAACTTCTCAAATCGAAAGCTGTGCGCAGTTAGTGGCGAGTCTCATGGACAGGAATGCTGTTGGAAGAAAAACAACCTTCCCATTATAATTTATTAATAGAGGTAACACATGGTAAATAAATACATTGCATATTGTGGCCTATATTGTAAAGATTGCTTGCGCTACAACAGCGACTTAATTAATAATGCCGAGGATCTAAAGGACGAAATCATTGAACGGCATTTTCAGGAGTATGTTGATATCAAAAAGGCAAGCGATAACGGCTTCAGCAAATATCCTGATTTTATTGACGTATTAGACAAGATCATTGGTTTGAAATGCGAAAAACCTTGCAGGGAAGGTAATGGTTGTTCCACTCTTGAGTGTAAAATTCTCAGCTGCTGTAAGACTAAAGGATTTGAGGGCTGTTGGGAATGCAAATCATTTGAAAGTTGCTCTAACTTTGATTTTTTAAAACCGTTTCATGGAACTACACCTCAGGATAATTTGCGATTAATACGAGACAAAGGTGTAAGGAGCATTGAG
>DASQQM010000025.1:0-2999 GCA_035643475.1 Anaerolineae bacterium
GCCAGTTGATGTAGGTAAGAGGTGTGGGTACTGTCTTAAAGTGCCAAGGTGCCAATGTCGGTAAGAGAAAGAAATGGGAGAAAGTTAGCCAGTGTTGCAGTGCTGCAGCACTGGATGTGGGTAGAAGATGAGGGTAGTAACCACTAGCCAAGTGGAAGTACAAGATGAGGGTAAGTAGCCACTAGCCAATGCAGTATACCTGTCATTGCGAGCCCCTCACCCACTGAAAGTGGGTGGCTTAAGGAAGGACACTGCTGGTAAAAGAAGTGTGTCCTTAGGAGGAGCGATAGCGACGTGGCAATCTCAATACCCTCGTCTCTTACTTACACGTAACTGCAGCACTGCAACACTAGTAACTGCAGCACTTTGGCACGTTGGCACATTAGGACGGCTGACAGCTACTTCCAATTAGCGGGTGATCGGGTGGGAGATTTTTATAAGGACCTATCAGAAGAGTTAAAAAAGTTACAGGCGCAAGCGGCCTATCGTGAGTTTCGAACGGTGGAAAATCACTCCGACGAGTGGGTTATCGTCGGCGGAAGAAGGTTGCTGAACTTGTGCAGTAATAACTACCTCGGTGTCGCAAATCACCCGCTCCTCAAGGATGCTTCTGTCAGTGCGATACATCGCTACGGGTCCGGTGCCACATCATCCAGGTTGATCGCCGGTAATTACGAGCTATATGAAGAGGCAGAGCGGGCGATCGCCCAGTTTAAAAACACCGAAGGTGCGCTGCTATTTAACAGTGGCTATGCCGCCAACATCGGAATCATCCCTGCGGTGGCAGGGAGAGGTGATCTAATACTAAGCGATAAGCTCAACCATGCCAGCATCATCGATGGCATCCTGCTGAGCCGTGCTGATTACATCAGGTATGGGCATTGCAATCTTACCAACCTCGAAGAGCACCTCAAACGTGCACCATATAGGAGAAAAATAATCATTACCGACAGCGTCTTTAGTATGGATGGTGACCTTGCACCCCTCCCGGAGCTCGTTGCACTAAAGGAAAGGTACGGTGCAATATTGATGATCGATGAGGCGCATGGGGGCGGTGTTTTCGGGGTAAATGGGCGCGGCCTGGCAGAGCATTACGGGGTTTCCGAGCGAATCGACATCATTATGGGGACGCTTGGCAAGGCGTTCGGCTGTGTCGGAGCGTATGTGGTCGGCAAGAAAGTGCTGATAGATTACCTGAAAAATAAGGCCAGGAGCTTAATTTTTACCACGGGCCTGCCTCCATCCGCAGTGGCGAGCATCAACGCAGCCCTCAGTGTAGTTCAAGACGAGGGGTGGCGAAGGGAGAGTGTGCTACACAAGGCCGCGTTAGTACGCGATCGGTTACAAAGGGCCGGCTTTAATATATTAAACAGCCAGAGCCAGATAGTCCCATTTATAGTTGGTGACAATGGGAAGGCGTTGGAATTCAGCCACAGCCTTCTTAAGGAAGGCATACTTGCGCCGGCTATCAGACATCCCACTGTACCTAAAAGAACGGCCAGGATACGGCTCTCCATTATGGCCACCCATCGGCTGCGTGACCTCGAGTGGGCGCTCGAGAGGATTGAGTATACCGGTCGAGAGATGGGGATAACAGGGGGTGGGATGCTCTCATGAAGGCAAAAGAGATAATCTTTATCCATGGGTGGCTCGGCGATAGCACGGTGTGGCGGGGGACGATCAGCGCTACAAGTCGTATTGGCAATATCCATCTGATAGATCTGCCACCGATGATCAACATGTCCACCTACAGGGATGCAGTGCTAAGGCTCATCGAAGAGGAACGGATGAATAAAGCCTACTTGATCGGATGGTCCCTTGGGGCTCTGGTGGCGCTGCAGGTGGTGCAATCTGCCCCGGAGAAGGTAGGCGGGTTGGTGCTGGTTGGTGGAACGGGCAAGTTTATAAATAGTGATACGTACAGCCTGGGTCAGCCAACTCATGCAGTGGCCAGCATGAAGCAGCGCTTTGCTCAAGACCCCGAGCGTACCCGCGAGGAGTTCTTCAAGCAGATGTTTTCGCGGGAAGAGATCGCAGCAGGCCTTGACAGGAAGGTTGCGAGCGAAATCTTTGCTGGCATGCGCGGGTGGGATGTGCGGGAGGCAATAGCGGGTTTGGATTACCTGTTGGAGTGCGATATGCTCGCGAGCTTGTCTTTAATTTCACAGCCGACGCTACTCGTGCACGGCAACCGGGACCGCATCTGTCCTCTTAAGGGGGCCGAATACCTATGTGAGCGGATATCAGACTCACAACTCCTTATTATCCAAAATGCCGGACATATCCCCTTTCTCACAAACCCCTCCTCTTTTAATACGCATCTCGGGGAGTGGTTGGTATCACACTAGTCAATAAGCAGCGGGTCAGAGGCAACTTTGGAAAAAGCGCCGCAACCTACGATGAGTATGCGGATGTGCAGAGAGAAATGGCCGCCGATTTGATGGCCCACGTAAAAAGGCTCGGGCGCAGATTCGACACTATACTGGAGATCGGATGTGGCACCGGTCTCCTGACCGGTCTACTGGCTAACGCATTTCCTCATGCGAGGATCACTGCCCTTGATATCGCCCCGGAGATGATCAATATCGCAAGGCAAAATCTTATAAGTTATGAAACCATCACATATGTGGTGGCTGATGGTGAGGACCCGCCTCTCGATACGTCCTTCGATCTCATTATCTCCAATGCCACGTTCCAGTGGTTTTCGGAATATGACGAACCACTCAAGCGGTATTACCAGCTTCTGGGGCCAGAAGGGCACCTGATCTTCAACACGCTGGGCGAGAGAACTCTTGAGGAGCTCCGTTTTTGCCTATCCACGCTGATCGGCGAGGATGGCACATTACAAGCGCCAATTAATCTGTTTAGTAAAGGGGCAATTTTGAGGGCGCTGGATACAGCGGGCTTTATTGATGTAAAAGTGAATGAATCAATAAAGAAAGCATACTATACCTCCGCGCGCCATTTTATACTGGCTCTTAAAAACACCGGCACCCATA
>DASQQM010000026.1:0-4159 GCA_035643475.1 Anaerolineae bacterium
TGCTTAAGGGGCTCGGGTAGTTGGAGTACATAGTTGCCATTACAGGAGCAAGCGGCTCAATCTACGGGAAGAGAATTCTCCAGGTGCTCATCGAGCGTGGTCTCGATATCTCCCTTATTATATCCGAGCCCGGAAAAGCGGTGATCGCCCATGAGTTGGGTTTCTCCCTCGATGAGTCGAATGCAATCACTTCGCTGGCTGATTGGCTTGGGATAACCGGTGCGGAAAAGCTTCTTACTTACTACCGCAATGATGATTTAATGGCGCCAATCTGCAGCGGATCCCATAAAACGGCGGGCATGGTGATACTGCCATGCAGCATGGCGACCCTCGGGGCGGTTGCAAACGGCCTCTCCTCAAGTTTAATCGAGCGTACGGCAGATGTTATGCTGAAGGAATCCAGGCGCCTTATACTCGTGCCAAGGGAGACCCCGCTCAACCGCATTCACCTCAAGAACTTTCTTGCGGTTGAGGAAGCCGGAGCAAAGGTGGTACCGGCGATGCCTGCATTTTATCATAATCCGCAGACGATCGACGATCTGATAGATTTTGTGGTAGGCAAGGTACTCGACCAATTGGGTGTAGAGCACGACCTGTTCAAAAGGTGGGGATAGGAAGGCAAGGGTCCAGGGACCCGGGACCAGGGTCTAGGGATAGATAGTTCTAGAGGCACGCATGGTTTATGAGACTAGCTACAAAAGGCTTATCGCCTGGCAAAAAGCCAGGGAGTTAGCTTTACATATATATGAAGAGACTGAGGATTTTCCAAGGGGAGAGGTATTTGGAATCACAAGCCAGCTGAGAAGAGCAGTTCTGTCGGTTATTGCAAACATTGCAGAAGGATATGAAAGACAGCATAGGAAAGAGTATGTACAATTCCTATATCAAGCAAAAGGTTCGCTTGCAGAGGTAGAGGTATTTCTTGATTTCGCGAAGGATTTACACTATCTTTCAGAGGCTCAATACGAGAGTTTATCCGAAAAGCAGAGAGAAACGGGAAGGTTGATTAACGCTTTAATAAAATCTTTGAAATCATACTAGTCCCTTTTCTGGGCCCTAGACCCGGGACCCTGGACCCTAACTTGGAGGTTATGTGGATGTCAACTACATTAGCAACGATTGATCTAAGAACAATAGAAGAGAAGGTGAAGTCAGGAGGGCGTCTTTCACGGGAAGAGGGTATAGCCCTTTACGGCGCAAATGACATTCTCTTTCTCGGTATGCTTGCAAGGTACGTTAAGGAGAGCAAGACTGGCAATTATGCATATTTTAACGTCAACCGCCACATAAACCTGACGAATGTGTGCATATCCAGGTGTAAGTTCTGTGCATTTAGCGCGGATAAGGGCGACCCGCACGCCTACACCATGACCCTTGAAGAAGCCCAAGAGCGGGCTCTTGAGGCACCAAAACTAGGCGCAACCGAGCTTCACATAGTAAGTGGTCTGCACCCCGATCTTCCCTTTGATTATTACTTGGAGGTTATCAGCGAGTGTAAAAAGGCCCTCCCGGATATCCATATACAGGCTTTCACTGCGGTAGAGATCGACTACTTCACCCAGTTAACTGGCTTAAGCGTGCGAGAGGTTCTTGAGAAATTAAAGGAGGCCGGGCTCGGTTCGATGCCCGGTGGCGGCGCTGAGATATTTAGCGGTCGCGTGCGTGGCCTTACATGTGAGAATAAGGCGAGTGGCAAGCGGTGGCTTGAGACTATGAGAATCGCGCATGAGCTTGGTATCCGATCTAACGCAACTATGCTGTATGGGCATGTTGAAACTATTGAAGAACGAATAGACCACCTGATACGGCTGCGTGAGCTCCAGGATGAGACAGGTGGGTTCCAGAGCTTCATACCGTTGCCGTTCCACCCGGATAATACCAGCCTGGCGGATATAAGGAGGACGACGGCGTACGATGACATAAAGACCATGGCCATCTCGCGGTTGATGCTCGACAACTTCGATCATGTAAAGGCCTTCTGGATCATGCTCGGGCTCAAGATAGCCCAGCTATCGCTCGATTTTGGGGCAGATGATCTCGATGGTACGGTAGTTGAGGAGAAAATAACGCACTCGGCAGGAGCACAGACCGAGGAATCAATCGAGAAGGAAGAGCTGATATGGCTGATTAAAGATGCCGGGCGCACACCGGCCGAGCGAGATACCCTCTATAACATAATAAAGATATATGGGGAGGCGTACTAGGTGCTGAGGCCGAGGGTTGGTCACATACAGTTTATTAACTGCTTGCCCCTCTACTATGGTCTTGTGCACAATAACGTCCTTCTCGATATAGAGCTGATCAAGGGAACCCCAACAGAGCTGAATAGGTGGCTCCTCGAAGGGAAGCTCGACATAAGCCCGATATCCTCGATCGAGTACTGCCGGAATTACAAGGACCTCATGCTCCTTCCAAATATTGCGGTAGCGGCGGATGGCGAGGTAAAGAGCATTCTGTTTGTAAGCAAGGTTCCGGTGGAGGAGATGGACGGGCGCTCTGTGGCATTAACAAATACGTCTGCAACATCGCAGGCGCTGGTTCGCATTATATTGCGCGATAAGTACAAGGTTTCCCCGCGATATTTTATCTGCCCGCCGGATTTATCCAGTATGCTGATGGAGGCAGATGGCGCCCTCCTCATCGGCGATGACGCCCTCCGCGTTCTCTATAACCCACCCGAGGGCTTGTATCTCTACGACCTCGGCAAAGAGTGGAAGGAGATGACAGGGAGGCGTATGGTCTTTGCTGTGTGGGCCGTGCGGCGCATTTTTGCCGCTGAAAACCCCGATCTGGTTGCCGAAATGTATCGTGCGTTTATGAAGTCGATGGGATATAGCATCACAAGGCTGGACGAGATCGTATCGGCGGCATCGAGGTGGGAGGTCTTCAGCGCCGACTTCATGAGGGACTACTTTGTGAGCCTAAAGTTTGACCTTGACTCTGCCTACCAGCAGGATTTACTCGCCTATGCGACAAGAGCGTACGAGCTCGGCTTTGTACAGGAAATCCCGAAATTAGAATTTGTGGGGGTTTGATGGATCAGCGACTGATACTACATGAGGTACTTGAGGGTCGTCGCCTGACGGAGAAAGAGGCCATCTTCCTCCTTAAGGAGGGGGATTTACTGGCTATTGGTATGGCGGCCGATACGAGACGTGAACGCCTCTTCAAGGGTACGGTTACATTTATAATCGATCGTAATATTAATTACACCAATGTCTGCACCAGCAAGTGCCGCTTCTGCGCTTTCTACCGCGATAAAGATGATCCTGAAGCTTACCTCTTAAGCAGGGAAGAGATTTTCAACAAGATTGAAGAGACCCTTGCCCTTGAGGGCACGCAGATAATGATGCAGGGCGGCCTCCACCCGGAACTCAAGATCGATTATTACGAGGACCTATTGAGGGGCATTAAGGAACGCTATCCAATCGTAATTCACTCGTTTGGCGCTCCGGAGGTCGCTTACATCGCTGGCATATCAGATATAAGCATCGATGAAGCTCTGGGGCGGCTAAAGGATGCGGGCCTGGATTCGCTGCCCGGGGCGGGGGCCGAGATATTGGTCGAGCACTACCGGAAAGCAGTAAGCCCGAATAAGGTATCGGCAGATCGCTGGCTCGAAGTTATGGAGAGGGCTCACTACCTTGGCATTGAAAGCACGGCAACCATGATGATGGGCGGGCCAGAGACGATAAAAGACCGGGTTGAGCATATGAGCAAGATACGGCAGCTGCAGGATAGGACCAGTGGCTTTAGAGCGTTTATCGCATGGACATATCAACCCGGGTACACCGAGCTCGGTGGAAAGACGATCTCATCCAGGGAGTACCTAAAGACGCTAGCGGTGGCGAGGCTATTCTTTGATAACGTCAAGCATATACAGGGCTCGTGGGTCACCCAGGGGAAAGCTATCGGTCAGCTTAGCCTTTCCTTCGGGGCGGATGATCTTGGGAGCATTATGATAGAGGAGAATGTCGTGCGCGCGACCGGCGTTACCTATAAGATGTCAAAGGATGAGATGATAAGGCTGATACAAGCAACCGGCAGGCAAGCCGCACGGCGAAATACGACATATGAGACTATTGAGAGGTTTGATGTCTGATAAAATACCTGCTGTGCAATATGCGATAATCGGCGGGTCAAGCACATTTTCAATTAA